>NZ_JBEXCY010000187.1:0-13095 GCF_040605515.1 Dactylosporangium sp. NPDC005572
GCGCAACCACGACGAGCTGACCCTGGAGATGGTCACCGACGAGGAGCGCGACTACATGTACGCGGAGTACGCCAAGGACCCGCGGATGCGCGCCAACGTCGGCATCCGCCGGCGCCTCGCCCCGCTGCTGGAGAACGACCGCAACCAGACCGAGCTGTTCACCGCGCTGCTGCTGTCCCTGCCGGGCTCGCCGGTGTTGTACTACGGCGACGAGATCGGCATGGGCGACAACATCTGGCTCGGCGACCGCGACGGGGTGCGCACCCCGATGCAGTGGACCCCCGACCGCAACGCCGGCTTCTCCCAGTCCAACCCGGGCCGGCTCTACCTGCCGGTGATCCAGGACCACGTGTACGGCTACCAGTCGGTCAACGTCGAGGCGCAGAAGGAGAACTCGACGTCGGTGCTGAACTGGACCCGCACGATGCTCGCCGTGCGCCGCCGCCACGAGGCGTTCGCCGCGGGGCAGTTCCGGGAGCTCGGCGGCTCCAACCCGTCGATCCTGGCATTCGTGCGCGTCCACGGCGACGACGTCGTGCTCTGCGTGAACAACCTGTCGCGCTTCCCGCAGCCGATCGAGCTCAACCTGCAACAGTGGGCGGGGTACACGCCGGTGGAGCTGACCGGTCACGTCCAGTTCCCGAACGTCGGTCAGCTGCCGTACCTGCTGACCCTACCGGGGCACGGCTTCTACTGGTTCCAGCTGACGCCGCCCAGCGAGCAGCCTTGGGAGACGCGATGACGCACCTGCCGTTCACCGAATGGCTGCCCCACCAGCGGTGGTACGCGGGCCGGAGCCGCACCCTGACCGCGGTCGAGCCGGCCGCGGTGACCCCGCTGCCGGACGGCCTCGACCATGTCCTGCTCGACGCGCACTACGCCGACGGCGGCACCGAGCGCTACCAGGTCTTCGTCGGCTGGGACCTCAACGTCGCGGCCGAGCTGTCGGCGGCCGCCCTGATCGGCGCCGACGGCGACCGGACGGGCTCCGACGCGCTCTACGACGAGCACGCCTCCCAGCGCCTGCTCGCGCTCATCGACACCGGCGCCGTCGTCGAGGGCGTGCGCTTCGTGCCCGAGCCGGGCGTGACGCTGCCGGTCGACGCGCCGGCCCGCATCGGCGGCGCCGAGCAGAGCAACACCAGCGTCGTGTTCGACAGCGCCGCCGTCCTCAAGGTCTTCCGCCGGGTGAGCGCCGGGGTCAACCCCGACCTCGAGCTCAACCGGGTGCTGGCCCGGGCCGGCTGCCCGAACGTGGCGCGGCTGCTCGGGGCGATCGAGAGCAGCACCGCCGAGGGCGAGCCGGTCACCCTGGCCATGGTCACCGAGTACGCGCAGAACTCCGCCGAGGGCTGGGCGATGGCCGCGGCCAGCGCCCGCGACCTGCTCGCCGAGCACGACCTGAGCCCCGAGGAGGTCGGCGGCGACTTCGCGGGCGAGTCGGCGCGCCTCGGCGAGGCCGTCGCGCAGGTGCACCGGACCCTCGCCACCGAGCTCGGCACGCAGACCGCTCCGGCGCCGACGGCGGCGATGGCGGAGCGGCTCGACGCGGCCGTCGCGGCCGTCCCCGACCTGGCCGAGTTCGTCCCCGGCATCCGGGCCATGTTCCGCAACGCCGGCGACGACACCGGCGGCGACCTGATCGCCACCCAGCGCATCCACGGCGACCTGCACCTCGGGCAGGTGCTGCGCACCCCCGAGTCGTGGCTGCTCATCGACTTCGAGGGCGAGCCCGGCGTGCCGGTCGAGCAGCGCCGCCGGCCCGACTCGGTGCTGCGCGACGTCGCCGGCATGCTGCGCTCCTACGAGTACGCCGCCTACCAGCTGCTCATCGGCCAGGAGGACGACGGGGAGCTGGCCCGCCGGGCGCGGCAATGGGTCGACCGTAACCGTGACGCATTCTGTGACGGCTATGCTGCCGCGGCCGGGTACGACCCGCGCGACGATCGGGCCCTGCTGAGTGCGTACGAGCTGGACAAGGCCGTCTACGAGACGGCCTACGAGGCCCGGCACCGGCCGAGCTGGCTGCGCATCCCGCTACAGTCGATCGCGCGTCTGGTGAACGGCTCAGACCTGAGTGCAGGACGCTGACGAACAGGGTGATGGATCACATGTACTTCGACGACCTGATCGCCGGCCGCGCGCACGACCCCCACGGGGTCCTCGGCGCGCATCCCGGCCCCGAGACGACCCTGGTCCGCACGCTGCGGCGCGGCGCGTCCGAGGTGGCGGTGGTCGCCGACGGCGAGCGGCACCCGATGCGCCAGGTCCACGACGAGGGCATCTTCGAGGCCGACCTGCCCGGCGTCGTCAGCGACTACCGCATCGAGACCGACGGGGTCCTCGGCGACGACCCGTACCGTCACCTGCCGACGATCGGCGAGCTCGACCTGCACCTCATCCGGGAGGGCCGGCACGAGCGGCTGTGGACCGTCCTCGGCGCCCACGCGCACCCCGACGGCGTCGCGTTCACCGTGTGGGCCCCCAACGCGCGGGGCGTCCGCGTCGTCGGGGACTTCACCGGGTGGGACCCGCACGCGGGCTGGCCGATGCGCTCGCTCGGCAGCAGCGGCGTCTGGGAGCTCTACGTGCCCGGGGCCCAGCCGGGTCAGCGGTACAAGTTCCGCATCCTCACCCCGAACGGCGACTGGGTGGAGAAGGCCGACCCGCTGGCCCAGCACACCGAGACGCCGCCGGCCACCGCGTCGGTGGTGTACCGCTCCGGCTACGACTGGAAGGACCAGGACTGGATCGCCCAGCGGGCCGAGCGGCGCGCCTACGAGGAGCCGGTGAGCGTCTACGAGGTGCACCTCGGCTCCTGGCGCCCCGGGCTGTCCTATGTGGAGCTCGCCGACCAGCTCACCGACTACGTCACCGACCTGGGCTTCACCCACGTCGAGTTCCTGCCGGTGATGGAGCACCCGTTCGGCGGCTCCTGGGGCTACCAGGTCACCGGCTACTACGCGCCGACCGCCCGGTTCGGCTCCCCCGACGAGTTCCGCTACCTCGTCGACCGGCTCCACCAGGCCGGCGTCGGCGTGATCCTCGACTGGGTGCCGGCCCACTTCCCGAAGGACTCCTGGGCCCTCGCGCGCTTCGACGGCACGCCGCTCTACGAGCACGGCGACTGGCGCCGCGGTGAGCACCCCGACTGGGGCACGCTCATCTTCGACTTCGGCCGCAGCGAGGTGCGCAACTTCCTGGTCGCCAACGCGCTGTACTGGTGCGAGGAGTTCCACGCCGACGCCCTGCGGGTCGATGCCGTGGCCTCCATGCTGTATCTCGACTACTCCCGCGAGCAGGGCCAGTGGGCGCCGAACCAGTACGGCGGCCGGGAGAACCTCGACGCGATCTCCTTCCTGCAGGAGACGAACGCCACCGTCTACAAGCACCACCCGGGCATCATGATGATCGCCGAGGAGTCGACCGCCTGGCTGGGGGTGACCCGCCCCACCGACCAGGGCGGCCTGGGCTTCGGCTTCAAGTGGAACATGGGCTGGATGCACGACACGCTGACGTACGTCGGCAAGGACCCGATCTACCGCCAGTACCACCACAACCAGATGACGTTCGCGACCGTCTACGCGTGGAGCGAGAACTACGTCCTGCCGATCAGCCACGACGAGGTCGTGCACGGCAAGGGCTCCCTGGTCGGCAAGATGCCCGGCGACCTGTGGAAGAAGATCGCCAACGCCCGGGCCCTGCTGGCGTACATGTGGTCCTTCCCCGGCAAGCAGCTGCTGTTCATGGGCTGCGAGCTGGGCGACGAGGAGGAGTGGAGCGAGGAGCGCGGCCTGAACTGGGGCCTGCTCAACGACCCGTTCCGCTCCGGCCTGCAGCGCCTGGTCCGCGACCTGAACGCCACGTACCGCCGCACCGGGGCGCTGTGGAGCCAGGACACCACGCCCGACGGCTTCCGCTGGATCAACAACGAGGACTCGGGCAACAACGTCTTCTCGTACCTGCGCTGGGGCACCGACGGCTCGGTGGTCGCGGTGGTGATCAACTTCGCGTCGCACCCGCACGAGCTCTACCGCCTGGGCCTGCCGTTCGCGGGCCGCTGGACCGAGATCCTCAACACCGACGCCGAGACCTACGGCGGCTCCGGCGTGGGCAACTTCGGCGCGGTGCAGGCCGAGCCGACCCCGTGGAACGGCCTGCCGGCCTCGGTCCAGCTCCGCGTCCCGCCGCTGGGCGCCCTCTGGCTCAAGCTCAGCTGACGGCCCACCGCGCAGCGGCGCCAGCCCGGTGCGTCAGGGGTGCTCGGGGTCGTCGGTGAAGAGGGCCGAGCCGGGCAGTTTCGGCGGTAGCGGTGGGCAGTGGGCGTGGGCGGCGGCGATCAGGCCGCCGCACTGGGCCGGGAGGTCGACCAGCAGGTTGTGGTCGTAGACCAGGACCGTCCAGCGGCCCAGGTCCTCGCGGTGGCGCGGCGGGCCGAACTGCCCGACCGCCGCGTCCACGGTGCCGTACGCCGGGTGTTGCAGGTCGATGACCACGAAGCGGGCGTCGTGCAGGGACGCGTCGTACCACGACGCCTTCGACTCCCAGCGGAACGCGCGGATGTCCGGGCCGATGACCGGGGCCACCTGCACGGCGCCGCCCGCGGCGACGGTGACGTTGTTCGAGGCCCAGTAGCTGCCCAGGCCGTACTTCAGGTCGTGTGCCACCAGCCAGTCCGCGACGTGCGCCGCCTCGGCCGGGCGGGCACGGGCGGTCACCGCCTGGCCGGCGAAGGCCACCACCAGCAGCGCGGCCAGGGCGCCGGTCAGCCAGCGGACCCGCGGGCGGGTGACGAGCGCGGCCAGGCGGTCGCCCCAGACGCGGGCGGCCAGGGCCGCGCCGAACGGCAGGACGGCCACGATCTGGCGGGAGCTGGACAGGTTCTCGCCGGCCTGGGTCGAGATGATGTACGCGCCGAGGTTGCACACGATCGCGGCGGCGAGCAGCTCGGCGATCCGGTCGGCGGAGGAGGAACCAGCGGAGGCACCAGCGGAGGCACCAGCGCGGCGCACGGCACGTGAGCAGACCAGCACGACCGCGGCCGCGGCGAGCAGGAGCAGGGCCAGGTTCACCACGCCGGCCGCGATGTCGAGGGGCGCGAGGGGGCCGTCGTTGAGGTGCGGGAAGTACGCGCCGTAGTTCAGCGCCGTGGCCCGCGCGGCCAGCCAGGCGTGGTCGGGCAGGTCCCGCCAGTGGGCCAGCTTGGCGATCGGCGAATGCAGGGCGAACCCGCCGGCCCGCCAGATGAGCGCGAGGGCGGCCTGGGCCATCGCGACCGAGGCGACCGAGGCGAGCAGCAGGTGGGCGTCGGGGCCGCGCCAGGTGCGGTCGCGCCGCAGCCGGACGGCGCTCACCAGCACGAGCGGGATCGCGCCGATGAACAGGGCGAGGGGGTCGGCGACCTGGGCGATCGCGAGCAGGACGGCGACGCCGGCCGGCCACCAGCGGCCCAGCGGCGTGCGGGCCCGGCGGTCGGCCAGCAGGAGCATGACGAGCAGCGGCACGGCGGTGCCGGTGTGGTCGGGGACGTACAGCACGACGGCCCAGCCGCTGTGCGGCTCGGGGACGAGCAGCACGGCCACGACGAGCGCGACCCGGGCCCAGGCGGCCCGGCCGGTGGCCTCGCCCTTGGCGACGAGCGCGGCGAAGACGATGAGCAGCGTGTAGGTGATCGCGGACGCGACGTGGATCACGTCCTGGTCGAGGCCGTAGACGAGCTCGATCAGCGCGTACTGCACCAGCTCGGTCGGGTAGAACGACACGTCGCTGAGCGTCCAGCCGCTCAGCAGCACGTTGCCGTGCAGCATGTCCCAGGCCTGCAGGGCGTTGGCGCCGCCGTCGGCGTTGGTCGGCGTGGCCCGGGCCATGCGCAGGTAGCCGAACAGCAGCACGGCCAGCCCGGACACGACGAGGCCGGCGGTGGCGAACCGGCGCCGCGGGCGCGGCTCCGCGACGACCGGGGGTGCGGTCCGCTGGCGTGGGATGGTGAGGGCAGGCGCCGAGGAGCGGCTGGCGGGCCCCGCAACACCGCCAAGAGTGTGGCTCACACAGCCTCCGACGCTTCCTGTCCGCCGCGAGGTTCGCGGCACCCGGCAACAGTGACCCAGTTGTGATCACGGACCGGCCCATTGTGGGCCACCGCCGCCAGCGGCCGCTGTCCCGGATGCGCGGTGCGAGCGCCGGATCACCGACCGTGATAGGTCGCGTCGGAGAAGTACGCGGGCAGCCCTCCCCCGGTCCAGTCATGCGCCCACAGCCCGAAGAACATGCCGGTGAAGCCCCACTGGGTGGCCTGGCCGTCGTGCTCGAACTCGCGGGCGTGCTCGTCGGAGAGGACGGTCGCGTCGAACGGCCCCCACGTCTGCGTCCCGAGTGTGAACTGCAACACGGCATGGTCGAGCTGCAGGGCGAGGCGCGCCGGCCCGTCCACGGGCACGCGGGGGCCGTGGATGCTCACCCGGCCCCGGTCGCAGGCGAGCACGTCGCAGTACACCTGCCGCTCCTCGTCCGTCGTGACCCGCAGCAGGTACCAGTTCCGCGAGTTGTAGTACGCGGTGATCCCGGCCATCTGCTGGAAGCTCACCGGCGCCACGTCGACGGTCGCCGCGAAGGACGCCCGGAAGTGCTCGACGCGGCGCCCGACGAGGCTGGCGCCGTCGCGAGCGGTCGCCGACCGCCCGCCCGCGACGCGCAGCTGCCCCGGGCGCTCGGTCAGCGACAGCCAGTCGCCGGCCGCGGGCCGCCGCAGGGTGCTCCACTGTGGACCGAGCGTCTCCCCGGCGAAATGATCCGTCTCCGGTACCGGTGGCACGGGCGCGGCCGGCAGCGCCGGGGCGTCGACGGTGACGTGCGGCACACCGCCGGCGATCCGCGGCCATCCGTCGCCGGTCCAGGTGACCCGCTGGATCGCGGTCTCCCGCCCGAGGATGCACGGCCCGCGCTCGGTGAGCGGCCGGCCGACGAGGTGCGCGAAGAACCACTCGCCGGCGGGCGTGTCGACGAGGCTCCCGTGCCCCGCCTTCTGCAGCTCCAGCCCGGCGTCGTGCACCGACGTGACCAGCGGCCCGGCGGGGTCGGTCTCGTACGGCCCGAACAGGTCCCGGGACCGCGCGACCGTCGCCTGGTGTTCCCAGATCGTGCCGCCCTCGGCGGTGACCAGGTAGTACCAGCCGTCGCGGCGGTACAGGTGCGGGCCCTCGGTCTGCCCGACCGCCGTGCCCGCGTAGATGTCGGCGGGCGCGCCGACGAGCTTGCGGGCGCCCCTGTCGTACTCCTGGATGATGATCCCGTTGGCCCACGGGCGCCCCGGGCGCCAGTCGACCCGGTTCGAGACGAGCCAGCTGCGCCCGGTGACGCTGTCGTGGAACAGCGACGGGTCGAAGCCCCGCGCGTGCAGCGGCACCGGGTCCGACCACGGCCCGTCGATCGACGGTGCGGTGACGACGAAGTTGGGCACGTCCCAGAAGCCGCCGGCGTAGGAGCGCACGTCGGTGAAGACGAGGTGGAACAGCCCGTCGGCGTACGACAGGCACGGCGCCCACACACCGCCGGAGTCCTGGTCGCCGGCCAGGTCCAGCAGGTGGGTGCTGTCCAGGGCCCCGCCGAGCGGGCGCCAGTGCACGAGGTCGCGCGAGTGGTGCAGGCGTACCCCGGGGTACCACTCGAACGTCGAGGTCGCCAGGTAGAAGTCGGCGCCGACCCGCAGGATCGACGGGTCTGGATGGAATCCGGGCAGCACGGGGTTGCGGATCACGGTGCCGGTCATCTCGCTCCTCGAAAGTTTCGTAGGAGTTTCGGTCTGTGGTCCTTCGGGTGTACGGTCCCGATCAAAGGACAGCCAGGCGTTCCCGGCAAGGCTTTTCGAAACCTAGGACGGCTCATGGTCACCAAACGACCCACCATGGCCGAGATCGCTCGCGAGGCCAACGTCGCGATCTCCACCGTCTCGAAAGTGCTCAACGGACACACGGACGTCTCCGCCACGACGCGCCGGCACATCGAACAGCTGCTCACCGACCGCGGCTACGAGCGGCCCCGCGCGTCGCGCCGCCCGGGCCGCCGCAGCGACCTCGTCGACCTGGTCATCAACGAGCTCGACAGCGTGTGGGGCCTGTCGATCCTCAGCGGGGTCGAGGAGGTCGTCGAGGCCGCCGGGCTGGGCCTGGTCGTGTCGTCGGTGCACAACCGGGAGAGCCTCACCCGGCGCTGGCTGGAGTCGCTGCTGGCCCGCGGCTCGCAGGGCGCGATCCTGGTGCTGTCCGAGCTCACCGAGCACCAGCGGGCCGAGCTCGGCCGGCGCAGCATGCCGTTCGTGGTCGTCGACGGCGTGAGCCAGCCGCCGCCGGACGTGCCGTCGATCGGCGCCACGAACTTCGCCGGCGGGTTCGCGGCGACGGAGCACCTGGCCGGGCTGGGGCACCGGCGGATCGCGGCGATCGGCGGGCCGGAGCAGCTGCAGTGCACCCGGGCCCGGATCGCCGGCTACCGGGCGGCGCTGGAGTCGGCCGGGCTGGCCGCCGACCGGCAGCTCGTGCGGTACGGCAACTTCCATCACGACGGCGGGCTGCGGGCCACGCAGGGGTTCCTGGCCCTGGCCGACCCGCCGACGGCCATCTTCGCCGGCAGCGACCAGCAGGCGACCGGGGTCTACGAGGCGCTGCGGCAGGCGGGGCGCAGCGTGCCGCACGGCGTGAGCGTGGTCGGCTTCGACGACCTCAACTTCGCCGAGTGGACGGCCCCGCCGCTCACCACGGTCCGCCAGCCGCTGCACGAGATGGGCGTGGCCGCCGCCCGCACGCTGCTGCGCATCATCGGCGGCGAGCGCCTGGAGTCCACCCGCATCGAGCTGGCGACGCGGCTGGTCGTGCGGGAGAGCACCGGCGTGCCGGCCGCGTCACTCGCCGGCTGACTCCGCGGCCCGCTTGAGCCCGGCGGCCTCCATCCCGATGTACCGCCGGATCAGCCCGCGGTAGAACAGCGTCGTCACGGGGGCGAGCGGCCCGGCGAACGACAGCGTGAGCTCGACCTCGCAGGTGCCGTCGCCGCGCTCGGTCACCCAGTGGCCGGCCACGGTACGGATGCCGGGCGAGCGCGACGTCCACTCGAAGCCGGTGGCGTCGGTGCGGGTCACGGTGAAGGTCGCCGGCGGCAGCTTCGGCTGCTTGATGACGACCGTCTCGCCCACGGTGAGCGGCCCGGTGCCCGCGCGGTCCACCGTGGACACGGTCTCGGTCCAGGCGGGCCAGCCCTCGACGGCCTGCACGATACGGCTGATCACGGGCAGCGGTGCGGCGACAATCACCGTCTCGCGGAAGTCGACCGTCATGCGCGGGACTCTACTGCCGGCTGAGCTGGGGCAGGATGGGGGCATGGGGAAGTACTACGAACAGATCGACGGCCGGCTCAGGGAGTTCATCGAGGCGCAGCACATCTTCTTCACGGCCACCGCGCCGCTGTCCGGCGACGGCACCGTGAACCTGTCGCCGAAGGGGCTGACGGGGTCGTTCGCCGTGCTCGACGAACGCACGGTCGCCTACCTCGACTACGCCGGCAGCAACGCCGAGACCATCGCCCACCTGCGCGAGAACGGCCGGATCACGCTCATGTGGTGCGCGTTCACCGGGCCGCCGAACATCGTGCGGGTCCACGGCCGGGGCGAGCCGGTGTTCCGCGACGACCCGCGCTTCGCGGGCCTGCTCGCCGCCTTCCCGGGCGCTCCCGTCGAGGACCACGGCCTGCGCGCGGTCATCGTCGTGCACGCCGAGCAGATCCGCGACACGTGCGGCTACGCGGTGCAGTTCATGACCTACGACGCCGACCGCGACCTGCACGGGAAGCGGTTCGCCCGGGAGGACGACGCCTCCCTCGACGCGTACTTCCACAAGAAGGACCACGTGGCCACGAGCATCGACGGCCTGCCCGGCCTGCCGCTGCCACTGCCCCCTTTGCGGAAAGCGGCCGGAGCCTGACCGGATCCCGCGCGAAGATGGTCGGTGACGGAGTCCGCGACAGCCGAAGGGGATCGAGATGCCGGGCAACGTGCCACCGGTCAAGGACGAGCGCGAGGGCCTGCTGGCCTTCCTGGACCAGCAGCGGCAGGCGGTGCGGGTCGCCGCCCACGGGCTGACCGACGAGCAGGCCCGCCACGTGCCGGGTCCGGGCACGCTCAGCGTCGGCGGGCTGGTGAAGCACCTGGCGCAGATGGAGCGCAACTGGCGGTGCATCATGGTCCAGCAGCCGGCCCCGCAGATCGACTACGCGAACGGCTTCCGGCTGCTGGAGGACGAGACCCTGGCCCAGGCGCTCGCCGACTACGCCGAGGTCGCCCGGGAGACCGAGGCGGCGGTCGCCGGCTTCGCCGACCTGGGAGAGCCGGTGCCGGTACCGAAGGGCGTCCCGTGGTTCCCGGACGACGTCGACGCCTGGTCGGTCCGCTGGGTGCTGCTGCACCTCATCGAGGAGACCGCCCGCCACGCCGGCCACGCCGACGTCGTCCGCGAGGGGGTCGACGGCGCCACCGCGATGCCGCTGCTGGCGGCGGCCGAGGGCTGGCCGGCGTCGCCCTGGTTGCAGCCCTGGCAGCCGCCGTCCTGACCCGGCGCTGTTTGCCCAGGCTGGTCGCCGGAGGCAGTGTCCGAAGGCGATCAGCCCGGACGCGCGCAGGGACTCCAGCCGGTCGTTGTTGACCGGAACTGTTCAGCGCCGGTCCGCGACCGCCGCCCTTGACAGGGCTGGCACGCTTCGCTCATGCGCAACGGGTGGGCGTGGGGCATCGCCGTGACCGTACTCGGCGGCTGGACGGCGGCGATGCTGCTGCTGGGGCTGGCCCTGACGAACATGGGGTTCCTCGCGCCGCGGACCGACGCCCAGCACGGCCGCTTCCTTCTGGGCTTCCTCGGGGCCCAGGCCGTTGCGGTGGCGGCCCCGGCGGCGGCCGCCTGGATGGCGGCCCGGCAGGGCTGGCGGCCGGTCGCCTGGACGTTCGGCGGCATCGCGGCCGGCTTCGCGGCCGTGATCGGCGGCTGGTACCTCCTGAACGCGATCGTCCAGCCATAGGGCCTACGGCACCTGAGGCGCCGCTGCCGCCGGGTCGGCGTAGGCCTGCATGTGCACCACCCGGCCGTCGACGACGGTGAAGACGTCGGCGACCGTCACGTCGCGGATGCTCAGGTCCTGGACCACGCCGTGGACGCGGTGGACGACGACGATCCGGTCGCCGCGGCGAGTTGCCGCCGGCTCGGAGTGCAGCTCCAGCCAGTCGTCGTGGGAGGCCTGCAGGTAGCGGGCGACCGCCGCCGGCCCGACGTGCCGGCCGCCGTTCGGGAACTCGTCCGGCTCGATCCACTCGACGTCCGGATGCAGGTCACGCACCGCCCCCGCGATGTCGCCGGCGGCGAAGGCGGCGTAGGCCCGCAGCACGAGGTCGACATCCGCGTCACCCGCCGGCTCCACGTCGCCCGCCGGCGCTGACTCGCCCACCGGCTCCGCCTCCACTGCCGGCTCCGAGTCCGCCGACGGCTCCAAGCCGACCTCCGGCTCCGGGTCCGCCGCAGGCTCCAGGTCCACCTCCGGCTCCGGGTCGAGGATGGCCTCCGTCCAGGCGCCGGCCGGTGCGTCCGAGTGCGCCGGTGCCGGGCGGTCCGGACGTTGCGCGACGGCCGGGCGGTCCGGCCGCTGGTCGAGCGCGGTCGCGGTCCAGGCCGCGGGTGGGGCGTCCGAGTGCTCCGGGGCCGGCCGCTCCGCCTCCGGCGCGCGGGACCACAGCCGCCCGCCGCCGCCGAGCGGGGTGCGCGGGGTGGCCCGCAGCGGGACCAGGTGGACCCCGTCGGGCGGGGTGGCGAAGCGGCCCGTCC
The DNA here is from genome assembly GCF_040605515.1 of Dactylosporangium sp. NPDC005572. NCBI lineage: Bacteria > Bacillati > Actinomycetota > Actinomycetes > Micromonosporales > Micromonosporaceae > Dactylosporangium > Dactylosporangium sp. NPDC005572. The sequence goes on from NZ_JBEXCY010000187.1 coordinate 11,853, forward strand.
CCCACCGTACCCACAGCGCCAGCCGGCCGGCCGTGGCCTCGGCGGCGAGCTTGTCCAGGGTCCGCCGGCGGTCGGCGTGGTCGACCTCAACGACGACCGGTGGGCCGTCCGCCCGGGCGAACCCGACGTCGACGACGGAGTGGCGCTGCTCGTACGGCGGCGGCAGCGGTACGACGCTCGCCGCCCGCGGGTACACCCGCCAGCCCTTCGACCGGCCCCACTCCGACACCGCCCCGACGACGAGCCGGGTCACCTGCGCCTCCGTGCGGTCGCTGAAGGTGAGCCGGTCGAGCCACGCGGCCAACTCCGACGCCTCCATGCGGGAGAGCCTAGGAGACTGGTCGGGTGAGGGCAGCAGCGGCGCGGATCCGGCGCGCGTACCGGCGGCAGACGGCGCGGGCCGGGGGCGCCTGGCACAGCCACGTCGCCCTGGTCGACGGCGCCGGCGTGCCGCGGGCGGTCGTCGAGGACGACGCCGACCACGTGACCAAGGGGTACAGCGTCCAGAAGCTCGCCGTCGCGACCGCCGTCATGGCCAAGGTCGACCGCGGCGAGCTGCACCTCGGGCAGCGCCTCGATCTGCCGGCCGGCATCGTCCTCGGCGGCAGCGGGATCTACCACCTGCAGACCGTGTGGGGCGACGAGGTCACGCTCGCCGGTGTGCTCACCGCGATGCTGCTCGTCTCGGACAACACCGCGGTGCGCATGTGCGGGCGGGTCGTGCCGGCGGCGGAGCTCAACGAGATCCTGGCCGCGAAGGGCTTCACCCACACCCGGGTCGAGCCGGTCGCCGACCCGCACCGGTTCTTCCTCGGTGACACCACGCCCCGCGAGACGCACGACCTGCTGTGGCGGCTGGCCACGCGGACCCTGCTCAGCCCGGCGTCCTGCGACTTCCTGCTGCGCATCCTGCGGTGGACCAACGGGTACCACGACGGCGTCCGCCGGACCATGTCGTCCGCGGAGCGCACACGGGTGGCCACGAAGCACGGCGCCGACGTCGACGACCGGGGCGCCGCCCGCCACGAGGCCGGGATCATGTTCGATGCCGCCGGCGTGCCCGCGCTGACGTACGCCCTGTTCGCCGACGGCCTCGGCGACGCCGGCAACTACGGCGCCACCCACCCGGCCGTCCGGGCCCATGCGGCCCTCGGCCGCGCCTGGTTCGACGCCTGGTTCGACGCCCGGTTCGACGCCCGGTTCGACGCCCGGTTCGACGCCCGGTTCGACGCCCGGTTCGACG
>NZ_JBEXCY010000187.1:13192-23326 GCF_040605515.1 Dactylosporangium sp. NPDC005572
ACGCCCGGTTCGGCGCGACAATTTCAGACCGTGCCGCACGGGCGCTCGACGGCGGTTGAATTGTTGTTAGGTTCGATGGATGCAGCAGCGGTACCGCGAGCAGACGCGCTTCAGCGACCCGGGACGGTTCGCCGCCCTGCTCGATGACCTGCCGGGCGACCTACCCGGGCTCATGACGGTCATGCGCAACGTCCTGGTGCACTACCAGGCGGCCGGCCTCACGTTCACCGGGCCGCGCCTGGCCGAGATCGACTCGCGGCGCGTCGAGCGGCTCCTGGAGCTCGACCAGAGCCGCTTCCCGGTGCCCCTCGCCCAGCCGCGGCCGGAGCCGGACCGGGTCGTGGTCTGCTGCCGCGACTTCGCGCTGCTCACCGTGGCGGCGCTGCGCCACCGCGGGGTACCGGCCCGGGTCCGGGTCGGCTTCGCGGCGTACCTGGCCGAGGACTGGAACTACGACCACGCCGTCGCCGAGTACTGGGACGGCACCCGCTGGGTGCTCGCCGACGCGCAGCTGGACCCGTGGCGGTACCCGTTCGACACCGCCGACCTGCCCCAGTTCCTCACCGCCGCACAGGCCTGGGACGCGCACCGGCGCGGCCTCATCGACGCCGACACCTACGGCGTGAGCCCCGACCAGCCGTTCCGCGGCCACCAGTTCCTGCTCGACCAGGTACTGCTGGAGGTCGCCCACCGCCGCGGCGACGAGGTCCTGCTGTGGGACCAGTGGGGCGCGATCACCGACCGCGTCGCCGACGAGCTGACCAGGCTGCTGCTGGCCGCCGACCGCGGCGACGCGACGGCCGAGTGGGCCCTCGCCGAGCGTTACGCGACCGACCCCGACCTGCGCCTGGACGGCCGCGTCCACTGCATGTCCCCGAGCGGCTTCGACGGCTGGGTCACCGTCTAGTCCTTGAGCTCCTTGATCAGGTAGAACGCCGTGTCGCTGCCGTACTCGTCGAGGGCGGCCTGCAGCGCGGCGCGGTAGGCGGCGCGCTCGTCCTCGGTGCGCTGCGGGTCGCGGTACAACTGGAAAAGCCCGTCCAACGCGAGGTCCCGCGAGTCGGGGTTGAGCCCGGGCGCCAGGGCCATCAGCTGCTCCCAGGCGCCCGGCAGGGCGGCCGCCGCGCGCCCGATCGGGCCGTTGAAGTCGTTGTAGTGGAAGCCCATCGGGCCGCCGCCGACCCGGACCAGCGTCTCCAGGGCCTCGGGGCTGGTGGTCGTCATCCGCTCCAGGTACCAGGTGGCCTGGACCGCGGTGTCCTGGTCCTCGCCGCGCAGGTCGCCGAGGAGCGTGTCGAGGACGCCGGGGTCGGGGCGCAGCATGGCGCACACCCCGCAGCCGCACCGCTCGCGGGCGGCCTCGACCCGGGCCGCCTCCTCGGCGGTGAGCTCGTCGAGGGCGAGCATCGCGTTGTCGCCGGTGAGCCGGCCGTCCTCGATCAGCCACAGGTAGCCGCGCAGGACCACGAACCGGTTCGGCGCGTCCTCGCGGGCGGGGCGGTCCTGGGTGATGCGCACGCCGTGGCGCCCGGCCTCGTTGACGAGGTACGGCCAGTCGATCGCGGCGGTGAGCTGGCACCAGTGCTCCCAGGCGAGCATCGAGCGCACGCAGGAGCCGGCGTAGTCGGGCAGCCACCAGTACATGCGGGTGTCGCCGGGCCGGTGCGGGTCGTTCTCGGTCCGCACGTCGTCGAGGTAGTAGTCGACCTCCCCGTAGACGGGGCTCGTCGTGCACCACCGCGCGAAGGACTTCGTGTATTCCCAGATCGCCGACCGTGCCGCGTCGACGTCACCGTCACCGCTGATGCCGAGCGAGTACCCGATGCCTCCCATGCGCGGGGACGCTACCAACCGCTCGCAACCCGGGTCCGGCCCGATCACGGCCCCGGGAGATCCGTGCGAAATGGGCATATGCGGTCGTACCGGGGGTGAGGTCCGGGTGAGCCTTCTCACGACGCACGGCGGCTCGCCGACGGGGTGGCCTAGCGTCACGGACGGCCCTCATCGCGGCCGGCGTGATCGATTGTCCGTTTCGCCCGGTACTTCGGGTCCCGGCAACGCCGTTGGCGCCGCCGCACCACCCGAGACACGCGAGAGTGCACCGGGCCGTCCCAGGAGCCGTCCTGAACGCATCGCAGCCGCTGCGCCGCATCGCAGCGGGCACCACCGTCCTGGCCCTCTCCGCCGTCTGGCTCGGCTCCTCCGCCACCGCCGCGGCCCAACCAGTACCGACGAATGTGACGGCCACCGACGAGGTGGCCACTCTGCAGGCCGAACTGCTCGCCGACCAGGAGGCCCGCATCGCGGCCTTCGAGAAGGCGGACCGCGCATATCGTCCGATCCACCTCTCCTCCCGTGACACGGCCCCGAGGGTCGTCGTTCCGCCGCCCGCCCCGGCGAAACCCACCGCGGTGAGAAAGCCGCCGGCCACCAAGCCACCGTCCGTGACGCCGCCCTCCGGCGCCGCCGGCACCGTCGTGTCGTGGGCGCTGGGCCAGGTCGGTAAGCCGTACAAGTGGGCCGCCTCCGGCCCGAACGCCTTCGACTGCAGCGGGCTGGTCATGGCCGCCTACGCGAAGGTGGGGGTGAAGCTGCCGCACCAGAGCGAGCAGATCGCCGCCCGCGGCCGCAAGGTGCCGTCCGGGCAGTGGCGCGCCGGCGACGTGATCCACACGCCGGGGCACGTCGCGATCTACCTCGGCAACGGCAAGATGGTCGAGGCGGCCAACCCGCGGGCCGGGGTGCGCGTCGCCCCGGTGCGTGGCGGCACCGCGTACCGCTTCCTGTGAGTCTGTGGCGGCGGGTCGTGCTCACGGCCCGCCGCCACGACGACCTGAACCCTTTCGCCCGGGAAGGGGTAGAACGAGGCATGACCATACATCGACACGTGATGGTTGGACTGACCCTCGCCGCAACGATCATGGCCACGCTCGTGGCGTCCCCCGCCGCGGCCTCCTCCTCGGGCCACCGGCCGCTACCGACGACCCTGAACCTGCCCGACGGCTTCCAGCCCGAGGGCATCGCGATCGGCCCCGGCCCGTTCGCCTACTTCGGCTCCCGGGCCGACGGGCGCATCTGGCGGGTGAACCTGGTCTCCGGCGCCGGGTCGGAGCTCAGCCCGGCCGTCGGGACGGGCTCGCTGGGCCTGAAGACCGACGACCGGGGCCGCCTCTTCGTCGCCGGCGGCGGCGCGGGCAACGCCCGGGTCGTGGACCTGCGCACGGGTGCGGTGCTCGCCTCCTACCAGTTCGCCACCGCCCCGACCTTCGTCAACGACGTGGTGCTCACCGAGTCGGCCGCGTACTTCACCGACTCGCGCAAGGCGGTGCTGTACAAGGTGGCATTCGGTCGGGGTGGAAAGCTGCCGGCGTCGTTCACCACGATCGCCCTCACCGGTGACTTCGTGCTGACGCCGGACGTCAACAACCTCAACGGCATCGCCGAGACCCCGGACGGCAAGGCGCTCGTCGCCGTGCAGTCCAACACCGGTTTCCTGTTCCGCATCGACCCCCGCACCGGCGCGACGACCCGCATCGACGTCGGCGACGCGCTGTTCCCGGCCGGTGACGGCCTGCTGGTCGCCGGCCGCACGCTGTACGTCGTGCAGAACCGCCTGAACACGGTGGCCGCGGTCAAGCTGGACCGTTCCGGCCGCACGGGCGAACTGCGCGCGACGACGACGGACCCGCGCTTCGACGTACCGGCGACGGTGGCGAAGTTCGGCAACCGCCTGTACCTGCCCAATGCCCGCTTCACGACGCCGGCGACCCCGACGACGCCCTACACGGCGGTGGCCATCCCGACGTTCTGACCCTGCATTTCGGCGGGTACGTCGACGAGCGGGAAGTGGTACCGCACCAGCCCGTCGACGTACCCGCCCTCGGGCCCCGTGCCGGCGCCGGCCAGTGCCCGCACGAACGCCTGCACGTCACGGTTCTCGGGCAGCACCTCGGCGTACACCTGCCGGATCCCGGCCGCGACCATCCGCTGGACGAGCGCCCGGATGAGCCGCGAGCCGACGCCTTCGCGCTGCCACCGGTCGACGACGATGACGGCGAGGTCGGCGCTGCCGCCGGTGCCGGGGATGGTGCCGTACTCCGCCCACCCGCACAGCTGCCCCCGGTCGACCGCGACCTGCGCGTCCCACTCGGGCGGCCGGGCACCCTTGGCGATGTGCGTCAGGTAGGCGGAGGGCAGCCGCCCGCCGGTCCCGACGAGGAACCGCCGGCTGAGGCTCCGCTCGGAAAGCTGCTGCTGCGCGTCGGCAACGAGCCGTTGGTCCCCGCACTCCCACGGCCGGATCAGCATGTCCCGCACCCCCGCTTCTCCGCGTACCCTCACTTACGTGCTCTGAGTCCACTTTTCGAACCCAGTCTATGCGCGGGACGGACGCAGCGATCCCGTGTCCTGCGTCACGGGCCCTCGCGATCACCCAGAACCCCACCCGCCCCACCGATGGGCAAGCCTCCCCCCGCTGGCCCATGATCGATGGCGAGTTTTGGCTGCGTGGACAACCAAAACCCGCCATGGATCATGGCCATATCGAGGCCACCCGATGCCGCACCCCAGCCGACCCGAGCACCAACAACTCCGGCCCGACGGAGGCGGCACACACATCACTTTTGATGCATCAAAAATGATGCATCAAAACCGATGGAAACGCCGGACCGGAACGGGCCACAAGGCACGCGAGCGGAGCCAAAGCGGAGCGGGAGCACCGCACGGGCGAAACGACAGAGCAGCTACGGGGGCAGACGCGCGCCGCCCGGGCCAAGGCAGCGCGGACCGCGCAAACGGCGCACGGAACCAGGGCAGCGCGGACCGTGTGCCTTGATTGGTCGGCGCATATCTATCGGCTTACTTGGATGCGTCCATGATCAAGGGAAGTATTTGGCTGCCAGGACAGCCAGAAGTTTCCCTCGATCATGGCGCCCGCCGGGATGATCGCCGGTTCAGCACCTTGGCCGTGCCCGCTCCGGGTCCGCCGCGCGTTCGCCCCCCGGTACCGCCAGCGCTGAAGCGGAGCTAGGCCTGCGAGGCGGTCGTGCGGCGGTAGCGGAGGCCGTCCATCAGCAGGTCCAGCAGCCTCGCCGCCTGGTCGCGCTGGGTCGGGTCGCCCGCCGTCAGTGAGATGCCGTTCAACGACATCAGGACGTCGTCCGCCGCCGCGGCCTCCAGGCCCGCCGCCGGCAGGAGGATCGCCAGCGCGTCCACCAGGCGTTCGCGGCTGTGGGCGAAGGGCTGGCCGCCCGCCGCGATCACCACGCGCAGCGCGTCGGCCAGGCCGCGCTTGGCCGCCAGGTACTCGATGAAGCGGTCCATCCACGAGCGCAGCGCCTCGTCCGGCGGCAGCGACGAGAGCAGCGACGGCGCGGCCTCGCACAGGCGCGTGAGCTCCGCGCGGTACACCTCCTCGATCAAGGCCTCCCGCGTCGGGAAGTGGCGGTACAGCGTGCCGATGCCCACCCCGGCCGTGCGGGCGATCGCGTCCAGCGTCGCGTCCGGGCCCTGCTCCGAGAAGGCCTGCATGGCCACCTCCAGCAGGCGTTCCCGGTTGCGGCGGGCGTCGGCGCGCAGTGGGCGCTCCGTCACAGTTCCTCCCCATGGTGGCAATCGGAGGAGCCTCCGGATAACGTGGAGGAGCCTCCGTTTCACCATGGTACTGCCGGGAAGGGGCATCATCATGACCGAGCGCATCACCACTCCTTTCGGCGCCGAGTCGACGGCCGAGCAGGTCGTCGCGGGCGTCGACCTCGCCGGGAAGCGGGCCGTCGTCACCGGCGGCGCGTCCGGCATCGGCGTCGAGACCGCACGCACCCTCGCCGCACACGGGGCCGAGGTCGTCCTGGCCGTCCGCGACACCGCGGCCGGCGAGCGGGTCGCCGAGGACATCGTCGCGACGACCGGCAACAAGCAGCTCAGCGTGGCCAGGCTCGACCTGGCGGACCTGGCCTCGGTCCGCGAGTTCGTCCAGAACGCCGACCAGGACCCGCTGCACATCCTCGTCAACAACGCCGGCGTCATGGCCGCGCCGCTCAGCCGCACCGGCAACGGGTGGGAGCTGCAGTTCGCCACCAACCACCTCGGCCACTTCGCGCTGGCCCTCGGGCTGCTGCCGCAGCTCAGGAAGGCCGAGGGAGCGCGCGTGGTCTCGGTGGCCTCCAGCGCCCACCTCCGCTCGCCGGTGGTGTTCGACGACATCCACTTCGAGCGGCGCGAGTACGAGCCGTGGTCCGCGTACGGGCAGTCGAAGACCGCGAACATCCTCTTCGCGCTCGAGGCCACCCGGCGTTGGGCCGGCGACGGCATCTTCGTCAACAGCCTGCACCCGGGCAGCATCCGCACGGCCCTGCAGCGGCACGTCACCGACGAGGAGATCGCCCGGCTGCGGGCAGCGGCCGGCGCCGGGCTCAGCGAGTGGAAGACGGTCGAGCAGGGTGCGGCGACCTCGGTCCTGCTGGCCGCCTCGCCGCTGCTCGACCACGTGGGCGGGCACTACTTCGAGGACTGCAACGAGGCCCTGCCCAACCAGCCGGGCACCCGGTTCGGGGTCGCGGCGTACGCGTTGGACCCCGAGGCGGCCGCCCGGCTGTGGGACGTGTCGGTCGCGAGCGTCAGGTGACGTTCAGCCGGCTCAGCGGCTCGACCAGCTCGCGCTCCTCGTAGGACAGGTGCGAGAGCAGCGTGTCGGTGAGCAGGTCGACGGCTTCCTGCACCTCGCCGATGCCGTCGGGCTTGCCCACCAGTGACACCAGCGCGGCGTCGACGCGCTCCAGCACGTCGGCGATGACGTGGTGCTCCGCCTCCAGACGGTCGACCACCGGTGCGAGCCGGGGGTCGGCCGCCCGCAGCGCCGGGAACAGCGACACGTCCTCGATGGTGTGGTGGGTGGTGACGACCCGGCAGTAGCTCTCGCAGTACGTGCCGAGGGTCCAGTTGTTCTGCCGCATCGCCATCGTGTTGATCATCGACCGGGCCCGGCCGACGTCGAGCGAGCCGGCGGCCACCTGGCGGACGAGGTCGCGCACCTGGTCGAGCTCCTCGCGCAGGTGGTTGTGCACCTCGATGAGGTGCTGACCCTTGGCCTTCTGGCGGTCGGTGTACCGCAGCGCCGGGTCGCGGGCGGGCCCGGCCGGACGCTCGGCCTCGTCCCAGAGCCGCACCGGGGACAGCCGGGTGCCCTCGTCGGGCGTGGGTGTGGCGAGGTTGGCCGAAACAGCGATCACCGGGGCAGCCGGCGCAGCGGCGGCAACAGGGGCAACGGGGGCAGGAGTACCCGCGCGCTCCCGCGCCACCAGGTCCCGCACGGCCGGCGCCACCTCCGCCGCGAACCGCCGCAGATCGTCGTCGCCGCCCGCGCGCACCATGAGGACGAACCCGCTCATGCCCTCGCTGACCGCGAGCTCGGCGAGCTGCTCGACCCACACCTGCGGCGGCCCCTGGAGGAACTCCTGCCCGCGCCCCGCGAACGTCCCCGCGATGTTGTACAGCCGCAGCACGTCCTGCGGCCGACGCCCGGCCGCGACCGCGGCCTCGTCGATCCGCGCGTTGGCCTCGCCGAGCTGGTCCGGCGGCAGGTACGGCGAGCTGGGCAGCCACCCGTCGCCGACCCGCCCGATGAGCGAGAGCATCCGCGGCTTGTACCCGCCGATCCAGATCCCGATGTCGTGCGCCGGCGCCGGCCCCGGGTGCGCCCCGCGCAGCTGGTAGTGCGCCCCGTCGATCCGCGCCGACCGGTCGTCGCCCCACAGCGCCCGGAGCACCGCGACGGCCTCCTCGAGAGCGTTCAAGGACTCGGCAGGTGTACGGCGGGTGCCGCCCATGCCCACGATCGCGTCCCAGAACGCGCCGGCCCCGAGCCCGAGCTCGACCCGCCCGCCGGTGAGCACGTCGAGGCTGGCCGCGGCGCGCGCCAGCACGGCCGGCGGCCGCAGCGGCAGGTTGGCGACGTTGGGAAAGACGGAGATCCGCCGGGTGGCCGCGGCCACCACCGAGAGCAGTGTCCACGCGTCGAGGAAGCGCCCCTGGTACGGATGGTCCTGCACACTGGTGAGGTCGAGCCCGAGCGTCTCGGTCAGCACCGCGAGCCGCACACTCTCGTCAGCGGTCCCGGCCTCGGCCGGCAGAAACGTCCCGAACCGCAGCTCGTGCCCATAGTCGGTCATGCAGATAGTATGCCAGACAGAAGATCCGCCGCCAAACGTCAGGGGTCGCCCGGCCCGGCGGACCAGGATCGAACGGCCGGACGACACCCGCGGAATGGATGTGTACGCATCGACGGTATGCGCATCCATAATTGGTTATGCGTTGGTCTCACACCGGTCGGCCGGAGTGAAAAGCTGGGCACGGATCGGGGCGCCGGCAGGCATCTCCACCGTCATGGCCTTCTTTGTAGGCGCCCTCGCCAACGTGTTCACCACCGGCTGGAACTGGCCGGTCGGGCTCAGCCTCGGCGTCCTCGTGCTGGTCTGGGTGTTCTGGGAGGTACGGCGGGCCGCGCACCTCACCGCCGGGCTGAGTCCCGTGGCGGCCGACACGGCGACCGTCGGGCCGGAGCGCATCCGGTCGGCCGGTGTCGCCATCGTCCCGATGCGCAGCGGGTTCGACGAGACCGGCCCGCAACCGCTCGCCGACCTCAACCCGCCGTCGCCGGGAGGCGGATCGCAGCGCGGCAGCTGGCCGCATCAGGTCGGCATCGTGCCGAATCCGGCGGACTGCTACCGCCACCGCGAGATCACCGACCAGCTCTCACCCGATGCGACGGAATGGATCTCCGGCACCCAGATCCTGTCCGGTATGGGCGGCGTGGGGAAGTCGCAACTGGCCGCCGCGGTGGTCCGGCACTACTGGAACAGTGGCCAGGTCGACCTCGCCGTGTGGCTCAACGCGGGCAGCCGGGCCGCCATCATCGCCGGCTACGCGCAGGCCGGGGTGGAGACCACCGCCGGCGACGGACACAACGAGGAGGCGTGCGCGCGGCGGTTCCTCGCCTGGCTGGCCCGCACGTCACGCCGCTGGATCATCGTGCTGGACGACCTCAACGAGCCCAGTGACCTGGGCGGCTGGTGGCCACCCCTGTCGCCGCAGGGCCGAGTCCTGGTCACGACCCGGCGGCGCGACGCGACGCTGCGCGGCCGGGGCACGCTCATCGACGTCGGCATGTTCAGCCCCGCGGAGGCGGTCGGCTACCTGCGGCAGAAGCTCGGCGAACCGCACGAGCGCACCGAGCCGATCGCCCGGCTGGCCGAGGACGTCGGTTTCCTCCCGCTGGCACTGGCGCAGGCGGCGGCGTACATCGTCGACCGTGGCATCGACTGCGCGGCCTACCGCAGCCGGTTCGCCAACCAGAGCCTCCGGCTGTCCGAGCTGCTGCCCGAACCGAGCGCCCTGCCGGACGACCACCGCGACGTCCTCGCCGTCACCTGGTCGCTCTCGGTGGACGCGGCGAACCAGCTGGACCCGCCCGGGCTCGCCCGTCCGCTCCTGCTGGTGCTCAGTCTGGGCGACCCCAACGGCCTTCCGCTCGCCGTCCTGCACTGCCCACCCGTGCTGGGGTTCTTCGGCGAGGCCCGCGGCACCGACCGGCCGGCCACCGCCGACGAGGCCAGCGACGCGCTGCACTGCCTGTACCGGCTGAATCTCGCGACGCCCGTCAACATCCAGCAGCACCGCGCGGTCCAGGTGCACGGGCTCGTCCAGCGCGCCAGCCGCGAACAGGCACCGCCGGCCCAGCTGGACGGCGCGGCCCGCGCCCTGGCGCTCGCCCTGGTCGAGAGCTGGCCCGACGTCGAGGCGGACGCCGTCCTCGGGCGCCTGCTGCGGGTCACCACCGCGTCGCTGCACCGCCACGCGCCCGACGTGCTGTGGAGCGACGAACAGCGGGAGTTGCTGTTCCGGTACGGCAGAAGCCTGGGCGAGGCCGGCGCGGTGGCGCCGGCCTCGGACTACTTCCGGCGGATGGCCACCGATGCGCTGCGCCGGCTCGGCCCGGAGCACCCGGCGACACTGCGGGCGCGCAGCCGCTCGGCCGGCTGGCGCGGCCGGGCGGGTGACCCGGCCGGCGCCGCGAACGCGTTCGACATCGTCTTCGACGCCGCCATCAGCCCCGACGAGCGGTGGATGGCGACCGCCGGC
>NZ_JBEXCY010000188.1:0-23245 GCF_040605515.1 Dactylosporangium sp. NPDC005572
CGTGGCCTCCGGCAGCAGCAGGGCCCGGGCGATCTCCGCGGTGGTGAGCCCGCCGGCGCCGCCGCCGTCGCGGTGTCCCGCGCGCCCTACCCGAAGCTCGCCGCGTTCCGGGAGCGGATGGGGTGGACGTTCCCGTGGTACTCCTCGTACGGCAGCGACTTCAACTACGACCACCACACCACCCTCGCCTGAGGCGTCAGAGCCCGCACTCGGTGTCGGAGCTGCCCGGGTTGGCGTCCGCGAGGCGGTCGAGGGCCCGGGCGAGCGACCGCAGCTCGGCCGGGCTCAGGTGGTCGGCGAAGAAGGCCGCGACGACGCCGTCGACGAGCGGCCGCGCGGCGGCGAGCGCGTCCCGGCCGGCTGGCGTGAGCTCCGCCCAGGTGGCGCGCCGGTCGGTCGGCGGCGTCGCCCGCACCACCCAGCCGTCCTTCGTCTCCAGCTTGGTCACCAGCCGGGTGGCCCCGCTGCGCGAGATCATCAGCGCCGCCGCGAGCGGCGCCATCCGCAGCCGCCCGCCGGCCCGGTCGAGCGCGGCGAGCACCTCGTGCTCGAAGTACGTCATGCCGGCGCGGGCCCGCAGCCGATTGTTCAGGTGCGCGAACAGCAGCGAGTCGGCCCGCCAGACCGCACGCCACGCCCCGAGCTGCTCCTCACTCGCCACGCTCCGGAGTGTACGAGCGAACGGTTGACGCGTGAACTCTGCCCTCGCTAGCGTGCACACGTCAACGATTCACACGTGAACTGTTCGGAGGTCAACCGTGGACATCGGCATCGGGCTGCCCGGTCACGCGCCCTGGACCGACGGGCGGCAGCTCGTGGCGTGGGCGCGGCGCGCCGAGGCGCGCGGCTTCTCCACCGTCGCGGTCAGCGACCGGCTGCGCTGGACGACCCCGGAACCGCTCACCGTGCTCGCCGCCGCGGCCGGCGCCACCTCCCGGGTCCGGCTGCTCACCAGCGTGCTGCTGGCCCCGCTGCGCACCAACCACCGGCTGTTCGCCAAGACGGTGGCCACCCTGGACCACGTCGCCGGCCCCGGCCGGCTGCGCCTCGGGCTCGCCGCCGGCTTCCGCACGGACGACTTCACCGCGAGCGGCGTCGACTACGCCGGCCGCGGCGAGGCGTTCGCCGCGCTGCTGGAGACGCTGCGGGACACCGCGGACGACCCCGGCGGCCTGCGCCCGGCCACGCCCGGCGGCCCGCCGCTGCTGTTCGGCGGCACCTCCCGCGCCGCCCTGCGCCGCATCGCGGCCCACGGCACCGGCTGGCTGGCCGGCACCGCGAGCGTGGCCGACGTCGAGGCCTTCACGCCGCAGCTGCACGCGGCGTGGACCGCGGCCGGTCGCGCCGGCACGCCCCGGATCGTCGTGTCGGCGATGTTCGCGCTCGGCCCGCACGCCGGGGCGTCGGTGGCCCGCGCCATCGGCCCGTACTACGCGTTCGCCGGCGAGGAGTGGGCCCGCGAGGGCATCGCCGCCGCGTGCACGTCGGCGCAGCAGCTCACCGCGGCCGTCGAGGCGTTCGAGCGGGCCGGCTGCGACGAGCTCATCCTCACCGGCAACGACCCCGACCCGGTCCAGGTGGACCTGCTCGCGGAGGCGCTGGGCCGCTGACCGGTATGCTGGGCGGTGGCCGGGACTGGCGAGGGTGGGTCACCACCGGGGACCGGCCGTGACGTCGGCGCCGACCGCCTGGGCCTCCGCGACGCTTCGCTCCCTTGCTTGCGTCGGAGGTTCGCGTGCGGCTGCGGTATGGCATGAATCCCCATCAACACCCGGCGACGGCCGAGCCGCTCGGCGCACCGCCGTTCCGGGTCGTCCACGGGCAGCCCTCCTACGTCAACCTGCTCGACGCGATCGGCGCCTGGCAGCTGGTCCGGGAGGCAGGCACCGTCGCGGCGGCGTCGTTCAAGCACGTCTCACCGGCCGGCGCGGCCCTCGCGGGCCCGGTCGACCCGGCCACCGCGGCGCTGTTCAGCGTCGATCCCGGCGCCGACCCGGTGACCCGGGCCTACGCGCGGGCCCGGGACACCGACCCGAAGAGCTCGTACGGCGACCTGGTGGCGGTCTCCGCGCCGGTCACGGCCGGGCTCGCCGACCTGCTCCGGCGGGTGGTCAGTGACGGCATCGTCGCCCCCGGCTACGAGCCCGGTGCGGTCGCGGTGCTGTCGGCGAAGAAGCGCGGCACCTACCTGGTCCTGGAGGCGGACCCGGCGTTCGAGCCGCCGGAGGTCGAGGTGCGCGAGCTGTACGGCCTGCGCCTCGCCCAGCCCCGTGACGCCGCCCCGCTGCCGGAGGGCCTGCCGCCCGACCTGCGGCTGGCCCTGATCACGGTCCGCTACACCCAGTCGAACTCGGTGGTGCTGGTCCGCGCCGGCGCGACCCTCGGCGTGGGCGCCGGCCAGCAGTCGCGCGTGGACTGCATCCGCGTGGCGGGGGAGAAGGCGGCGCTGTGGCACCGCCGCCGCTTCGCGCCGGCGGGTGAGGGTCTGGAGACCCAGCTCCGCCTGGCGGAGACGCTCGACCCTCCAGTACCCCTGGACGGCGTCAGCCTCGCCTCCGACGGCGCGCTCACGTTCCCGGACAACATCGTCGAGGCGGCCCGCTACGGCGTGCGGCACATCGCCGAGCCCGGCGGCTCGATCCGCTCCGCCGCGGTCGCCGTGGCGGCCGAGGAGTACGGCATCATCCTCACCCGCACCGCGCTGCGGCTCTTCCGCCACTGATCCGGCTGGACCTGCTACGTGGTGGCGTCGTCCCAGTCGAGCTGATGCTCGGGGACGCCGACGGAGCGGCCGTGGGCGATGGCCGCGGCCCGCGTCTCGGCGTCGCCCGGGCCGTAGCGGAACACCGCGCCGGCGTAGACGACGACCCGGTCGGCGCCGTCGCGGAGGTCCGCGTACCAGCCGCCGTCCGGGTTCAGGGCGGCGGCGAGGGCCTCGGCCACCGCGGCGACGTCGTCGGACTCGAAGTCGATGACGGTCCACACCCCCGGCTGGGTCGGGGCGGCGGTGCCGCCCAGGTCGAGGCGGTAGACGCGGCGGATGCGGGTGCCGGGCGGCGCGAACTGCGCGCCCGGCCGCAGGCTGTCGCCGACGAGCGTGCCGGTGACGTTCATGGGCGCCGGCGGACGCGGTAGACGACCGGTGGGGCCACGGCGTCGGCCTCCGACTCAGGGATGGGGATCGCGACGACCACGTAGGCGGCGTCGTAGCGGTGACGGTCCGATGTGGACGGACGGCGGCGGGTGTGCGGGGTCGACATCACGGGTCCTCGGGAAGCGCTGGGAAGGGGAGCGAGGGTGCGTGTCAACCGCGACAGGACGCCGACCACACCCGGCCGAAGTCGATGTGGTCGCGCGACCACAGCAGTGCCGGGCGAGTCATGCGCACAGTCCAGCAGGCCCGGCCCGCCCGTGTCAATGTCCTATCCAGAAGATAGGATTATCGGGCAGGGCCGGCCCTGGTGGGTGGCGTCGGCTACACCTGCACGGCCCGGCGCCCGGTGCGGGCCTCAGCCGGGGACGGGTGCCCGGCCAGGGCCACGCCCAGCGCCGTCAGCAGCGCGCCGTACACCCCGACCGCGATCGCGAGCGCCGGCGTCATGATGAGGACCATCATCGCCGCGAGCCAGACGCCGGTGGCGAGCGCGACGTAGCGGCGCCAGCCGGACCAGCGGCCCGCGCGCACCGTGGCCACGCCCGCCACGATCAGGCCGATCGCCGACAGCAGCGTGCCCGCGGCGAACACGGCGCCGACGGCGGACGGGCCGGTGTCGTCGACGCGCTGGCCGGCGAACGGGATCGACAGCAGCTCGGCCGCGAACAGCACCGCCGTCCCGGTCAGGGCGAGGACGCCGCCGGCCCGGGCGGCGCGGCCGGCACCGGCCACCCCGCTGCGGGCGAAGCCGAGCAGGCCGGCGAAGACGAGCACGTGGAACACGGCGTAGACGACCGACACCGGCCCGTGGGCCGCGGCCGGCCACGGGTAGCTCCACTGGTCGGCCGGGACGTCGCTGGCCGGCTGGACGACGCCCTGCACGACGACGCCCGAGACCGCCGTGAGCGCGCCGCCGAGGGCGCCGAGGATGCCATAGGTACGCATGGTTGGACCTGCCTTCCGATCGATGGGATGTCATCGACGCTATGGAGAAGTTGGCGCGGCGTCGTCGGCGGCAGCACTCGGCGGCGCATGCGTACTGGCACTGTTGGCCGGGCACCCCGGCGCCGTCACACTGAGGCGGTGCGCAGGCTCGCCGGCTCGCTCCTCGGGCTCACGGTGGTCGCCGAGGCGGCGGCCGTGGCGCTCTCGTGGGGGCTCGAGCCGGCGTTCGACACCGCCGCCTACACCGTGTCCACGGTGGTCATGGCCGCGGCCGGGGCGCTCGTCGCCGCCCGCCGCCCGGGCAACCCGATCGGCTGGCTGCTGTGCGGCTTCGCGCTGCTGCACTCGCTCGCGTCGGACGTCGGGCAGGGCTGGGGGCTGCGTGCGGCCGCCGAGGGCTGGCCCGGCGGACCCGTCGGCGAGACGCTCGCCGCGTCGAGCTGGCTGGCCGGCGGGTACGGCTGGATCCTCACGTTCCTGCGCTTCCCGGACGGACGGCTGCCCGGGCCGCGGTGGCGGGCCGTCCACCGCACCGGCGTGGCCGGGCTCGCGCTCGCCCTGCCCGGCTGGGCGCTGAGCCCCGACCGGGTCCGCGAGTACGCGTCCGGGCACAACCCGGTCGCCGTCCCGGCGCTGCCGACGGACGCCATGGTGGCCGTCGGCATGGTGCTGTTCATCGGCGCGCTGGTGGCCTCCGGTGCGTCGCTGGTGGTGCGGTTCCGCCGCGCGGCCGGTGTCGAGCGGCAGCAGCTCAAGTGGTTCGCCGTCGCGGGCGTCTGGACCACGGTGGCGCTGCCGTTGTCGTTCCTGCTCTGGTACCGCACGCCGATGCTCGCCGGGGCCCTCGCCGCGGTCGCGCTGACCCTGCTGCCCATCGCGGCCTGCGTGGCGATCCTGCGGTACCGGCTCTACGACATCGACGTCATCATCGACCGCACGGTCGTGTACGCCACCGTGACGGTGCTGCTCGCCGGCGCCTACGGGCTGACCACCCTGACGCTCGGCGCCACGCTCGGCGGCGGCTCGGGCTGGGTCACCGCCGCCGCCACGCTCGTCGTCGCGGTCGCGTTCCGGCCGCTGCGCGACCGGGTGCAGGACGCCGTCGACCGGCGCTTCCACCGGGCCCGCCACGCGGCGGTGCGGCGGATGGGGGACTTCCTGGAGGCGCTGCGGGCCGGCCGGGCCGCGCCCGAGGAGGTCCAGGCCATCCTGCGCGAGCTCACCGGCGACCCGGGGCTGCGGCTGCTGCTGTTCCTGCCGGAGAGCCAGGTGTACGTCGGCGTCGACGGCCGGCCCGCGACGGACACCGGGGACGGCATCGACGTCGAGCGGGCCGGCCGGCCCGTCGGGCGTGTCCGCACCGACCGGCCGGCACCGGACCCTCTGCTGCGGCGGCTCATCGAGGCCGGCGGGCTGGCGATCGAGATCACCCGGCTGCACGTCGAGCTGCGCCGGCAGCTGGCCGAGGTGCACGCCTCCCGGGCCCGGATCGTCAACGCCGTCACCGAGGAGCGCCGGCGCCTCGAACGCGACCTGCACGACGGCGCCCAGCAACGGCTCGTCTCGATCGGGCTGGCCCTGCGCCACGCCCAGCACCAGCTCGGCGCCAACGCGGTCGAGCAGGCCGACCGGACCCTCGAGGAGGCCGTCGCCGAGGTGCGGGCGGCCATCGACGAGCTGCGCGAGCTGGCCCGCGGCCTGCCGCCGGCGCAGCTCGACGCCGGCCTCGCCCCGGCCTTCCGCGACCTCGCGCGGCGCGCCCCGGTCCCCGTCGAGGTGTCGGTGCCCGGCGAGCGCTTCGGCCGCGGTACCGAGGGCGCCGCGTACTTCATCGGCTGCGAAGGGCTGACCAACGCCGTGAAGCACGCGCGGGCCACCAGCATCTCGCTGCGCGCCCACCGTGAGCGCGACCGGCTGGTCGTCACCGTCGCCGACGACGGCGTCGGGGGCGCGGTCCCGGTCCCGGGCTCCGGCCTGAGCGGCCTCGCCGACCGGGTCGCCGCGCTCGGCGGCGCCCTGCGCATCGACAGCCGGCCCGGCGCCGGCACCACCCTCACCGCGGAGCTGCCGTGCGAGTCGTGATCGCCGAGGACCAGGTCCTGCTCCGCGCCGGGCTCGGCCGGCTCTTCGCCGACGGCGGCCACGAGGTCGTGGCGTCCCTCGGCGACGCGGGCACCCTGCCCGAGACGGTCGCCGGCGCCGGCCCCGACCTGGTGGTCGTCGACATCCGGATGCCGCCGACGTTCACCGACGAGGGCGCCCGCGCCGCCCGCGACCTCAAGCGGGAGCGGCCCGCCCTCGGCGTGCTCGTGCTGTCCCAGCATGTCGAGACCACCCACACCGCCGGCCTGCTCGCCCTGCCCGGCTTCGGCTACCTGCTCAAGGACCGCGTCCTGGAGGTCGGCGAGTTCCTGGCCGCGGCGGAGCGGGTCGCCCACGGCGGCTCGGCGCTCGACCCGCAGGTCGTGTCGGCCCTGCTCGCCGGTCGGGCCCGGACCGACCCGCTCGCCACCCTCACCGAGCGCGAGCGGACCGTGCTGGGGCTGATGGCCGAAGGCCTGACGAATACCGGCATCGCCAAGCGGCTCTACCTGAGCGAACGCACGGTCGAGGCCCACGTGCGGCACGTGCTCGGCAAGCTCGACCTGCCGGAGAGCGAGGACGGCCACCGGCGCGTCCTCGCCGTGCTCGCGCACCTGCAGGCGACGCAGGGCTGACCGCCACGGTGACCCGGCCCTGCCGGCGTCCGATCAGGGACAGTTGGCGTCCGATCACGCGGCCGGGTCTCTACGGTGCCGGGCATGGGACGCGTGCTGTGGTGCCTGGTGCTGGTCGTCGCCGGCGTGCTCGTCGCGCCGGTCCCGGCCGCCGGGGCGGACACGGCCGAGCTGGCGGGTGCCACGGTCAGCGCGCCGTTGGACGGCAACATGCGGTACACCGGCCGCTTCGGCTTCGCCAACAATGTCGTGGTGACCGCGTCCGGCGGCACGGTCGAGGTCGACGACGTGCATCCGCTCGCGATCAGCGGGGACTGCTGGTACCCGGACGCCGCCGACCACACCCGGGCCGTGTGCACGGCCATGTTCGACCTCACCGTCGAGCCGGGCGAGGGCGACGACGTGGTCACCATCGCCGGTGACACGCAGAACTGGCGGCTCGACCTCGGCCCGGGGGCCGACCGGGCCGACGTGACCGGTGCCAACCCCGAGTCCGGCTACGTGGTGCAGCTCAACGGCGGCACCGGCGACGACGTGGTGCTCACCCGGTCGACGCCACTGGACCTCGACGGACAGGGCGGCACCGACACGGTCAGCTACGCCACGCCGCCGGCGCCGTTCCTGAAATGCGACGGCTCGGCCGACGGCGTGACGGTCGACCTCGGCGCCGGCGTCGGCGGCCCGACCGGCGACGACGCCTACGAGTCGGCCGAGAACGCCGTCGGCGGCTGCATGCGCGACACCCTCACCGGCGACGCCGGGGCGAACCGGCTCGAGGGCGGCGCCGGCGACGACGTGCTGGACGGCGCCGGCGGCAACGACACCGTCGTCGGCGGCACCGGCACCGACGAGCTGCACGGCGGCGCCGGCACCGACACCGCGAGCTACGCGGGCCACACCCAGGCGGTCACGGCCGACCTCGACGGCGTCGCCGACGACGGCGCGCCGGGCGAGGACGACCTCGTCGCCGCCGACGTCGAGAACCTCTCCGGCGGCACCGGAGCCGACACCCTCTCCGGCGACGGCGGCGCGAACCGGCTCACCGGCGACGCCTGTCTCGGCGTGGTCCTCTGCGCCGGCCAGGGCGACGTCCTGGACGGCGGCGCCGGCGTCGACGAGCTGGTGGGCGGCTTCGGCGACGACACCCTCTCCGGCGGCTCCGGCAACGACACCCTGAGTGCCGGCCCGGGCAACGACACCCTGTACGGCGACGGCGGCTTCGACGCCCTGGACGGCGGTTCCGGCACCGACTCGTGCAGCGTCGGCCTCGGCGGCGGCACCACGACCAACTGCGAATGACGCCGGGCCGCGCGCCCGCAAGCGGCGGCGCCGGCGGGCGGCGGCTCCTGGCACCCGGTCAAGCCGGGATGAGATCCTTCCTGCATGGATCAGCCCCAGCCCGCCACGCGTGTGTCCGCCCTGGACTCCTCCGGAGACCCGGGTGTCGCCCTGTTCCGGCTCATCCGGCACTGGGCGCGGCGGGCGCCGCAGCGCAGCGCCATGGTCGCCACCGGCTCGGCCAAGGACGTGCCGCGGATCCTGGTGATCGACGCCGTGGCGACCGCGCACGAGCACGCCGAGTTCGTCGACGTGACGGCCGTGGCGCGGGCGCTGGGCATCGACCACTCCGGGGCCAGCCGGATGGTCAGCGACGCGGTACAGGCCGGGCTGCTCACCCGCAGCACCGCCGCGCACGACACCCGGCACGCCGCGCTGCTGCTCACCGAGCAGGGCGCGGCCCTGGTCGCCGCGGCCCGCGAGTGGCAGCACATGGTGTTCGAGGAGTTCACCCACGACTGGTCGGCCCGGGACCGGGCCGAGTTCGGCCGGCTGCTCGTGCGGTTCTGCGCCACGGCCACCGCGCACTGAGCGGGCTCGACGAACCCGGTGACCGGCTCGACCGTGATCCGGTAGCGCGCGCGCTTGAGTATGCGAATCGCATGCATTACGGTCCAGGGCATGGTCACTTCCACCGGGCCGCTCGCGACGATCCAGCGCTGGCACGCGGCCGTCAACGCGGCCGACGCCGACGCGCTGGCCGAGCTGGCGACCGAGGACATCACGGTCGCCGGCCCGCGCGGCGTCGGCCACGGCCGCCCAGTGCTGCTCGACTGGCTGCGCCGGGCCGGCCTGTCGTACCGCCCGCAGCGCTGGTTCTTCGACGGCCGCGCCAACGCCGTCGTGGAGGAGTTGGTGACCTGGCGCGACGTCGCGACCGGCGAGGTGCTCACCGCGGACGCCCTGGTGGCCTCGCGGTTCGTGCTCACCGGCGGCCGGATCAGCTGCTACGCCCGCCACGACGCCCTCGACGAGGCGCTCGCCGAGGCCGGCCTCGACCGGTCCGCGCGGGTCGAGGCTCCGGCGTAGGGTGGGTGCGATGGCGCAGCATGACGACGAGCCGCTCGACAGCCCCGTGGGGTGGGTGGCCCAGCACATCCGCGACTACGTGTCGACCGGCGGGGCGAAGGGCCACGTGTTCCAGCACTGGCCGAGCCTGCTGCTCACGACCCGCGGCCGCCGCACCGGCAGGCCGAGGCGCACCGCCCTGATCTACGGCCGCTCCGGCGACGACTACGTGGTCGTCGGCTCCAACGGCGGCAAGGACGAACATCCGCTCTGGTATCACAACCTGCTCGCCGACCCCGAGGTCACGGTGCAGGTGGCCGCCGACGGGTTCCGCGCCCTGGCCCGCACCGCACCATCCGAGGAGCGGCCGCGGCTGTGGCGCACGATGGCCGACCTGTTCCCGACCTACGACCGCTACCAGGCGGGCACGGCCCGCGAGATCCCGGTCGTCCTGCTGGAGCGCCGCTAGTCCCGGCGCCGCCGCACGGCCAGGACCAGCACACTGCCGCCGACGGTAGGCGCAACGAAAGGACCTGCGGCGTGATGCTGCACGACGACGAGGTGCCGGTCGGCGAGGCGGTCGTCCGGTCGCTGCTGGAGGCGCAGTGCCCGCAGTGGGCCGGCCGACCGCTGTCACCCGCCGGCGCGGGCACGGACAACACCATGTACCGGGTGGGTGAGGACCTACTCGTGCGGCTACCGCGAACCGCCGACAAGGCGCGGTCCCTGCGGAAGGAACAGCAGTGGCTTCCCCGGCTGGCTCCGCTGCTCGCGCTCGCGGTCCCGGAGCTGTGTCACGCCGGCACGCCCACCCCCGGGTTTCCGCTTCCCTGGTCGGTCCATCGCTGGATCGACGGGGACGAAGCCCAGCCCGATGCCGTCCAGGACTGGGCCGCCTTCGGCACCGCGCTGGCCGGGTTCGTGCGCGAGCTGCACGCCATCGACCTGATGGGAGCGCGTCGCGCGGGCGATCTCAGCTGGTACCGCGGGGGCAGCCTGAAGGCCTGCGACGAGTGGATCAGCACGTGTTTCGACGCCTGCCGGACCAGCGTCGGCGACGAGCTCGACATCGAGTCTCTGGAACGGATCTGGCGCACCGCGGTCGCCCTGCCTGAGCCCTCCGGCCCGCACGTGTGGCTCCACGGCGACCTCAGGCCCACCAACCTGCTCGTGGCGGACGGCAGGCTGCACGCCGTCATCGACTTCGGATGCCTCTGCGTCGGCTTCCCCGACGCCGAACACTCCGCCGTCTGGGACCTGCCGCCCCAGGCGCGGCACGCGTACTGGAGCACCGCGAAGCTCGACGAGCCGACGTGGAGCCGCGCCCGGGCCTGGGCCGTCGCGGTCGGCGTCAGCGGGATCGCCTACTACCGGCACACCTTTCCCGCGTTCGTCGCGGAGTGCCGGGCACGGCTCGAGGCGATCCTCGCCGACGCGGCCCGCGGGTGAGCTACGGGCGGGCCGGGCGGAGCCAGGACGGGTCGATGTCGGGTGGTGGGGGTGGGGCGCCGAGGTCCGACGGGCGGTAGCCCTGCGGGTAGCCCGGATAGCTGCGGTTGCGCGGGTCGACGCCCAGGCGGGACCGGCGCCGCGCCGGCATCAGGCGGACGAACCGGGCGCGGGTGCGCAGGCCGAGGCGGGCGGCGGTCGACATCCAGGCGGGCGCCGGGGCCAGGCCGAACGCCTCCCGCATCGGGGCGTCGACCATGGCCCGCACGCCGAGGCGGACCGCCGGGCGCAGCGGGGCCGGGAACCAGCCCGCGAACAGGCCGATCGTGTACTGCGCGATGCGGCGGTTCGTGTCGCTGTACCGGAAGAACTCGGCCTCGTAGTCGAGCTTGAACCGGCGGTACTCGGCGAAGCCGTCCGGGATCTCGCGGATGCCCATCCGCCGGCCGACCGCCCGGTAGAACTCGAAGGCGGCGATCCGTTCGTGGTCGGTCAGCCGGCGCCAGCCGTACCGCTCGATCCAGTCGATCGGATCGTAGACGAACGTCGACAGCACGTAGCGCAGGTCGTCGTTGCCGATCGCGTAGCGGCCGTGGGCGCGGTTGATCACGCGGAGGGCCTCGCGGCCGCGCTCGGAGTCGTAGCCGTGCGCGGCCAGCTCGGCCATGAGCAGCGCCGTGTCGTCGTAGCGGCGCTGCGGGCGGTCGCGGAACTCGCCGGTCGCGTCCAGCAGCGCCGAGATGCTCGGCACGCAGTACGTGCGGAGCAGGGCCAGCTCGAGCGCCCGCTGGTAGTCCCAGGGGAACTCGTAGCCGGCCGAGATCCGGTAGATCTCCTCGTGGTCGCGCACCGGGTCGAGCTCGAGGATCCGGCGGGTCCAGCGACCGCGGGTTCCGGAACCGGTCACAGCAGGGCCTTGACGGTGGCGAGCTGCCGCTGCGGGTCGGGCAGCAGGGGCGTCACGTTGAGCGTCGTGACGCCGGCCTCCTTGAAGGCCGCGATGCGGTCCTTCACGTACGCCTCCGGGCCGATGAGGCTGGACAGCTCCAGCAGCTCGTCGGGGACGGCGGCGGCCGCGGCCTCCTTCTGCCCGGCGAGGTACAGGTCCTGGATCTTGTCGGCGGCCTCGCCGAAGCCGTAGCGGGTGACCACGTCGTGGTAGAAGTTGCGGCCGCGGGCGCCCATGCCGCCGACATACAGCGCGATCATCGGCCGGCCGAGGTCCCGCAGGTGGGTCACGTCGTCGCCGATCGCGAGCGGGCCGCCGGCGACGACGTCGAGCGGGCCCAGCGCGGGGTCGCGCCTGGCCGCACCGGCCGCGAGGCCGTCGCCCCAGACGTCGGCGGCGCGCTCCGGGAGGTACAGGAAGGGAAGCCAGCCCTCGGCGAGCTCGGCCGTCATCGCCACGTTGCGGTCGCCCAGGGCGGCGACGTAGATCGGGATGCGGTCGCGGACCGGGCGGGTGAGCAGCTTCAGCGGCTTGCCGAGCCCGGTGCCCCGCTCGGGCGGGAGCGGCAGCCGGTAGGTGCCCTCGTGGACGAGCGGCTCGCGGCGCCAGACCTGCCGGCAGATCTCGATGATCTCGCGGGTGCGGGCGAGCGGCTTGTCGTAGGGCACGCCGTGCCAGCCCTCGACGACCTGCGGGCCGGACGCGCCGAGGCCGAGCATGGCGCGGCCGCCGGAGAGCGCGTCGAGGCCGGCCGCGGTCTGGGCGAGCAGCGCCGGCGTGCGCGAGTAGATCGGCAGGATCGCCGAGCCGATCGCGAGCCGCTCGGTGCGGGCCGCGAGGAACCCCATGATGGTCGGGGCGTCGAACCCGTAGGCCTCGGCGACCCAGATCGCGTCGAGCCCGGCCGCCTCCCAGCCGGCGGCCTGTTCCGCGGCCGTGCGGGGATCTCCGGCGTACTGCAGGTGGGTGGCGAGTCGCATGTCAGCGGACCTCCATCGGGGTGGCGTCGTGGATCGCGGCGGAGGCGAGCAGGGCGTCGGCGTCGTCGACACCCCAGTCGGCGAGGATCTGCCGGCTGTGCTGCCCGGGCAGCGGCGGCGGGGTGGTCAGCCCGGCCGGGGTGGCCGAGAAGCGGGGCGCCGGCGCCGGCTGGACCGTGCCGTGCCGCTCGACGAACGTGCCCCGGGCGGTGAGGTGCGGGTCGCGCGTGGCCTCGCCGGGGGTGAGCACCGGCGAGACGCAGGCGTCGCCGCCGGCGAAGTGCGCCGTCCACTCGTCGCGGGTGCGGGTCGCGAACCGCTCGGCGAACCGGCCGCGCAGCTCGGGCCAGCGATCCCGGTCGAACTGGCCGGGCAGGTCCGGGTCGGCGTCGAGGCCGAGGCGGCGCACCAGCTCGGCGTAGAACTGCGGCTCGAGCGCGCCGACGGCCATGTGCCGGGCGTCCGCGGTCTCGTAGACGGCGTAGAACGGGGCACCGCCGTCGAGCAGGTTGGCGCCCCGCCGGTCCTCCCACAGCCCGACCGCCCGCATGGCGTGCAGCATGGTGGTGAGGTGGGCGGTGCCGTCGACGATCGCGGCGTCGACGACCTGCCCGCGGCCGGTCCGCTCGGCCTCGCGCAGCGCGGCGAGGATCCCGACGACGAGGTACAGCGAGCCGCCCCCGAAGTCGCCGATCAGGTTGACCGGGATCTGCGGCGGCCCGCCGGCCGGGCCGATCGGGTCGAGCGCACCGGCGACGGCGATGTAGTCGACGTCGTGGCCGGCGGTGCCGGCGAGCGGACCGTCCTGGCCCCAGCCGGTCATCCGGCCGTAGACGAGCGCGGGGTTGCGGGCCAGCACCGCGTCCGGGCCGACGCCGAGCCGCTCGGCGACGCCGGGCCGCCAGCCCTCCGTGAGCACGTGGGCCCGGGCGGCGAGGCCGAGCACGGTCTGGACGCCGGCGGGCTGCTTGAGGTCGACGGCGATCGAGCGCTTGCCGCGGTTGAGCAGGTCTCCGGCGGGGTCGGCGCCGACCGGCGAGGCGGCGCCGATCCGGTCGACCCGGACCACGTCCGCGCCGAGGTCGGCGAGCAGCATCGCGGCGAACGGGCCCGGACCGATGCCGGCCAGCTCGACGACGCGCAGCCCGTGCAGCGGGCCTGCCATGCGTTCTCCTCTCACGAGCGACATCCGGCGCCCGATAGTTTGATATTTGATATAGTAGGCCGCTTTCGGGAGGAGACACCATGGCCGTCGAGCGGCCGCAGCTGTCCGACGAGGTGGTCGCGCACCTGCGGGACCGGATCATGTCGGGCGACCTGCGCCCGGGTGAGCGGATCCGGCTGGAGGACGTCGCCGACCAGCTCGGGGTGAGCATCACTCCGGTGCGGGAGGCGCTGCTGACCCTGCGCGGCTTCGACATGGTCGAGCTGCAGCCCCGCCGGGGGTACGTGGTGGCCCCATTGTCCCGGCAGGACATCGTCGACGTCTTTCAGCTCCAGGCGCACATCGCGGGGGAACTGGCCGCGCGGGTCGCCCAGCGGGTGACGGCGGCGGACCTGGCCGAGCTGACCGAGGCGCACCGGGCGATCCAGCGGGCCGCGCGGGCCCGCCGGGTCGACGTCGCCGAGCTGGAGCAGCTGGAGTTCGAGTTCCACCGGGCCGGCAACCGGGTGGCCGGGGCGCGGAAGCTGTCGTGGCTGCTGCACTGGGCCACGCGGTACACACCGGCCAGGTTCCTCGCCACGGACCCGGCCTGGCGCGAGGGCATGCTCGCCGACCACGAGGCCGTGCTGGCGGCGCTCGCCGCGCACGACGGCGCCGCCGCGCAGGCCGCGATGGCGCGGCACTTCACCGACGGCGCCGACCGGCTCGTCAAGCACCTCGACGACCTCGGGATCTGGGCCTGATCCTCACCGGGCGTGCCGCAGGCGGAACAGCTTCGCCGCGCGCTGCAGCGCGGCCGGTGAGCGGTCGAGCCGCAGCAGGTCGATCGGCGCCGTGAAGCGCTGCCGGGTCACCGACTTCGGCCGGGAGAACTCGCGCAGGCCGTCGGCGCCGTGGATGCGGCCGAACCCGGAGTCGCCGACCCCGCCGAAGGGCAGCGCCGGGACGGCGGCGAAGCCGAGCACCGCGTTCACCGAGACCGCGCCGGCCCGCAGCCGGCCCGCGAGGTCGGCGGCCGTGCGCCGGCTGCCGGTGAAGACCGACGCGGCCAGCCCGTAGCGGGAGGCGTTGGCCCGCTCGACCGCCTCGTCGAGGTCGCGGACCGGGTTCACCACGACCGTCGGGCCGAACGTCTCCTCGGTCACGGCCAGGCTGTCCTCCGGCACCTCGGCCAGCACCACCGGGTCGACGAACGGCGGGCGGACCGAGCCGGGACCGCCGACGACTGCCCGGCCGCCCTTGGCGATGGCGTCGTCGATGTGCGCGGCGACGATCGCCGCCTGGGTCGGCGTGGTCATCCGGCCGTACCGCGCGTCGGGCTCCTCGCCGGGCCTGGTCTCGCGGGCGAGCTCGCCGAGCTTGGCCAGGAACGGCTCGTAGGCCGGGCGCTCGACGTACACCCGCTCGACGCCCGCGCACGTCTGGCCGGCGTTGCCGAACCCGCCGAAGGCGGCGGCCCGGGCGGCCGCGTCGAGGTCCGCGTCGGCCGCCACGATGAGCGCGTCCTTGCCACCGGCCTCGACCACGACCGGGGTGAGCGTGCCGGCGCAGGCGGCCATCACCTTCCGGCCGGTCGCCGCGGAGCCGGTGAACGCCAACTTGTCGACCCCGGCCCGGCACAGCGCCGCGCCCACCTCGCCGCCGCCGGTGACCGCCTGGAACACGGCCGGGCCGTGCTCCTGGGGGACCGCCTCGGCCCACGCGGCGGCCAGCCAGCGGCCGACGCCGGGGGTGTGCTCGCTAGGCTTGAAGACGACCGCATTGCCGGCCGCGAGCGCGTACGAGATCGAGCCGAGCGGCGTGTACACCGGGTAGTTCCACGGGCCGATCACGCCGATGACGCCGAGCGGCTCGTAGCCGACGCTGGCCGCGTGGTTGGCGGCGAGCAGGCCCGAGGGCACCTTCCGGCGGCGCAGCACGCGCCGGGCGTTGCGCGCGGCCCAGTCGAGGTGCTCGACGGCGAGCATCACCTCGAGCACGGCGTCGCCGTGCGGCTTGCCGGTCTCGGCCCGGATCCGGTCGGCGAGCTCGTCGATGCGGGCGGCGAGCGTGCGCTTCCACGCCAGCAGGGCGCGGCGGCGGCCGTCCCAGCCGAGCCCGGCCCACCACCCGGCGGCCGCGCGGGCCCGCTCCACCGCGTCGGCGACGGTCGGTTCGACGGCGACTTCCGCGGTCTCCGTTGACATGGCGGACTCCTCTGCAGATTTGATATTTGATATGCTACGTTCGTTGTCAATCCCCAGGCAGGAGTGGCATCATGCTGGATCTCACCGACGAGCAGCGCGCGTTCGTCGCCGCCGTCACCGACTTCTGCCGTCGTGAGGCGGGCACCCGCCAGCAGCGCGACGCGCTGACCAACGGCGGCCGTGAGGCGCACAGCCCGGAGCTCTACCGCAAGCTCGCCGACCTCGGCTGGCTCGGCGTGTCCATCCCCGAGGAGCACGGTGGCGCCGGCGGCGGCATGGTCGACACCTGCCTGTTCCTGGAGACGACCGCCCGCGGTATGGCCCCGATCGGCGGCTTCACGACGTCGATCATCGTCGCCGGGGCCTACGAGCGGTTCGGCTCGCCGGAGCAGCGCAAGACCGTGCTCGGCGGGGTGGCCGCGGGCCGGATCGAGTCGATCGCCATGTCCGAGCCGGAGGCCGGCTCCGACGTGGCGAGCCTGGCCTGCCGGGCCGAGCGCCGCGCCGACGGCTGGGTCGTCAACGGGCAGAAGACCTGGTGCTCCAACGCCCACCTGGCCGACGGCATCCTGCTGGTCGCCCGCACCTCCGGCGCGCCCGGCGAGCACGCCGGCATGACCATGTTCCAGGTCCCGGCCGACGCCCCGGGCCTGCGGATCAGCGGCATCGACACGATGGGCGGCCGGGAGGTCAACGACCTGTACTTCACCGACTGCCACCTGCCGGCCGACGCGGTCGTCGGCACCGTCGACCAGGGCTGGAAGCAGCTCATGGCCGGCCTCAACGTCGAGCGGCTGATCCTGGCGGCGGTCATGCTCGGCACCGCGCAGCGCGCCTTCGACGACGCGCTGGGCTACATCAAGCAGCGCCGCCAGTTCGGCCGGCCGATCGGCAGCTTCCAGGTGCTGCGCCACCGCATGGCCGACCTGGCGACCGAGATCGAGTGCAGCCGCCTGCTGGTGTACCGCACGGCCGAGCTCGTCGACCGCGACCCGGCCACGGTGCTGCCCCGCGAGACGTCGATGGTGAAGCTCAAGGCCACCGAGACGGCCCGCCGGGTGGCGCTGGACGGCATGCAGATGATGGGCGGCTACGGCTACGCCACGGAGTACGACATGGAGCGCCTGGTCCGCTCGACGGTGGTCTCCACGGTGTACGGCGGGACGAGCGAGATCCAGCGCGAGATCATCGGCAAGACCTACGGCCTCTGAGGACGCTCAGTCGCTCAGTCCGAAGGGCGGCGCTCGGCGACGACCTGGACGAAGACGGTCAGCCCGAACAGCACCCAGAACTCGGCCTCGCGGCGCAGCAGCAGCGCCACGAGGGCGAGCAGGAAGAGCGCGACCATGGCCACGACGTGCACCGCTTCGGGCATTGACGCCACGGTACTCCTGGTTAAACCTATCGGCAAGATAGGTAATACCTGCGCGTGTGACAGCCGTCATGCGTCGGCGCCGGCGAGTAACGGGTGCGTGCGGCGGTCCGCTCCTTCCCCGTGGTGAACGTGACGGGAGGTTCGGTGATCGCCGGCCGCTACCGGCTCCAGACGGTGCTCGGCCGCGGTGGCATGGCCAGCGTCTGGCGGGCGGTCGACGACCGCCTCGGCCGGGCGGTCGCGGTCAAGCTGCTGCCCGCCGGTGCCGGCGTCGCCGAGCCCACCGTGGTGCGCCGCTTCGAACGCGAAGCGCACACGGCCGCCCGGCTCAGCCACCCGAACATCGTCGCGGTGCACGACGTCGGGCGCGACCAGGACCTGGCGTACCTGGTGATGGAGCTCGTCGACGGCACCAGCCTGGCCGACCGGCTCGGCCACGGCCCGTTGCCCGCCGACCGCGTGGTGGCGATCGGCGCGCAGGTCGGCGATGCGCTCGCCGCCGCGCACCGGGCCGGCGTGATCCACCGCGACGTCACACCGGGGAACATCCTGCTCGGGTCCGGCGGCACGGTGAAGGTCTGCGACTTCGGCATCGCCCGGCTCACCCAGCACCACCAGGCCGGCCTCACCGCCGCCCACGCGGTCGTCGGCACCAGCACGTACATGGCGCCCGAGCAGGCCACCGGCGGGCCGGTCGACGGCCGCGCCGACCTGTACGCGCTCGGCTGCGTGCTGTACGCCATGCTGACCGGCCGGCCGCCGTTCAGCGGGGACAACCCGATGGTCGTGCTCCACCGGCACGTGCACGAGTCGCCGGTACCACTGCGGTCGGTCCGGCCCGACGTGCCGGCCGGGCTGGACCGGCTCGTCACCGACCTGCTCGCCAAGCGGCCCGACGACCGGCCGGCAACCGCCGACGCCGTCCGCGACCGCCTCGTCGCGCTCTCGGCGAACCCGCCCGTGCCGGCGAACCCGCCCGTGCCGGCGAATCTGCTCGTGCCGGCGGACCTGCTCGTGCCGGCGAACCCGGGCGTCCCGGCGGGCCCGTCCGTCCCGGTGAACCCGTCCGTCGTGGCGGGCCCGGCCGTCGCGGCGGACCCGGCAGGCCCGGCCGGCCGGCTCCCGGGCCGGGTGCGTGCCTCCGCCGGCGTCGTGCCGCGGACCGCGGCCCTGCCGGTCCTCGACGAGCCCTCCGCACCGGTCGCGCCCCGGCAGCGGCGCCCGATCGGCGCGCTCCTCGCCGTCGCCGTCTCCGCGGTCGTCCTGACCGCGCTGGGCATCGCTGCGTTCCTCGCGTCCCGGCCGTCGACGACCGACGCCGGCGGCGGCACCCCCACCCCGGCCGTGGCCGCCACGACGGCGACCGCACCGCCCAGCAGCCCGCCCGCGTCTCCGGCAACACCGGCCACCCTGGTCGCCGGACTGCGCGACACGATCGACGCGCAGGCCCGCGCGGGCCAGCTGGACACCCGCACCGCGAACCAGCTCAGCGGCCGGCTGGACGACGTCGAGCGGGAGATCGCCCGCAACCGCGCCGAGCGGGCGGCCGACAAGGTCGCGGACCTGCGCGACACGCTCGACGACCTGCACCAGGACGGCAAGGTCGGCAGCGCGGGGTACCAGACCATCCGGGCCGGCCTCGACCAGCTCGCCGGCACCCTCCCGCTCGTGGAGCAGCAGCGCAAGAACTAGCGGTATCGCGGCGGGCCGGTCAGGTGTACAGCGCGTCGATGACCTCCGCGTAGCGTTCGGTGATCACGCGGCGGCGCAGTTTCAGCGTCGGGGTCACCTCGCCCGTCACCGGGGACCAGGCCGACGGCAGGACGCGGAACGTCTTGATCTGCTCCGGCCGCGACAGCTTCGCGTTCGCGGCGTCCACCGCGGCCTGGATCTCGGCCAGCAGGGTCGCGTCGGCCGACAGGGACAGCAGGTCCGGGGCCAGGTCGCGGGCGCGGGCCCAGACCGGGGCCATCTCCTCGTCCAGGACCACGATGGCGGTGACGTACGGGCGGCGGTCGCCGATCGCCACCGCCTGGCCGATGAGCGGGTGGGCCCGCAGCAGGTTCTCGATCTGGGCCGGCGCGATGTTCTTGCCGCTCGACGTGATGATGAGTTCCTTCTTGCGGTCGGTGATGGTGAGGAACCCGCCGTCGTCGATCGTGCCGACGTCGCCCGTGGGCAGCCAGCCGTCGGCGTCGGCGGGGGACTCCACGCCGCCGTCCCGCTGGAGGTAGCCCAGGCAGACCAGCGGACCGCGGACCAGGATCTCGCCGTCCTCGGCCAGCCGCAGCTGCATGCCCGGGTTGATCCGGCCGACGCTGCCGGTGCGGAACGCGTCGGGGGCGTTGATCGTGGCCGTACCGGTGGTCTCGGTCATGCCCCAGACCTCCAGCACGTCGAGGCCGCAGCCGGCCAGGAAGCGCAGCACCGCCACCGGGATCGGGGCGGAGCCGCTGCCGGCCCACACCACCCGGTCGAGGCCGAGGCGGGCCCGTACCGGCGTGAGGACCTTCTCGTCGAGCGCGGCGAGGCGGGCCGCGAGCTCGGCGGGCACCGGCAGCCCGGCCTCGCGCAGCTCATAGGCCTCCAGGGCGGCCGCACTGGCCGCCTCGAAGGCGGCGCGGACGGCCGGGTCGGCGGCGGCGAGGAACCCCTGGATGCCGGCGACCATCTTCTCCCAGACGCGGGGCACGCCGAAGAACGACATCGGGCGCACCGCGGCCAACCCGGCGGCGAGCCGGGCCGGGTCGGCGCAGATCGTGACGTGCCCGGCCCGGTACACCGCGTTGTAGATGCCCAGCATCCGCTCGGCGATGTGGGCCAGCGGCAGGTACGCCAGCGCGGGCGAGTGGTCCGGCACCGGCACCGTCGCCTCCAGCACGACGGCCTGGTACACCACGTTGTGGTGGCTCAGCAGCACACCCTTCGGGTCGCCGGTGGTGCCCGAGGTGTAGAGCAGCGTGACCGGCTGCTCCGGGCGCACGGCGCGCCACAGCTGCTCGAAGCGGGCCGGGTCGGACGAGAGGGCCGCGGCTCCCGTCGCCTCCAGATCATCCAGCAGTACCGTGGAATCCTCGGCCGGGCCGTCGACCGTCACGACCAGGTGCAGCGACGGCAGCTCCGCGAGGAAGGGCCGGACCCGGTCGAGCTGGGCGCTGTTCTCGACCACGATCACGCGGGCCTGGCTGTGCTGGGCGAGGTAGCGCAGCTGGTCGCCGCTGAGCGTGGCGTAGGCCGTCGAGGGCACCGCGCCCAGGTGCACGGCGGCCAGGTCGACCAGCCAGTGCTCGGGGCGGCTGGACATGAGCATCAGCATGCGGTCGCCGGGGCGCAGGCCGGCCTCGGCGAGGCCGAGGGTGAGCGCGGCGACCCGGTCGCGCAGCTGCGCCCAGGTCAGCGTCTCGGTGGACCCCAGCGCGCCGAGGGCGGGCAGGTCGCCGAACTCGCGGGCGTTGCGGTCGAGCAGGGACGGAATGGTCAGGCCGGCGGCGGTCGCGGCGAAGCGCTGCGCGAGGTCGTCCCGGGTGTCGGTGGCAGGGGTCATCGTGGTGCCTCCCTTACCCGGTGACCGTGATCGGGGTGTGGTCACCGGAGCGTCGTGACGTCGCCGGAGCGGGGCACGGGCACACCGCCGCCGCTCCTGTCGGCACTGTAAACCACGGTTAACTTATTGGGAAGGCCGGCGGGACGTGTCAGGCCGCCAGGGCGACGAGCGCGAGCCGGGTGACGAACGCGGGGGCGCCGCCGGAGCGGGTGAAGCGGACGGCCCGGCCCAGGTCGGTGACCAGGTTGATGGCGGCGTGCACGAGCACCCGGGCCTCGGCGGGCGGCAGGTCCGGCCGGGTCTGGACGAGCAGGCGCACCCACTCCTCGACGTGCAGGCGCTGCACCTTGCGCAGCTCGTGCCGGTCGGGCTCGGGCAGGTTGCTGTTCTCGGCGAGGTACACCGAGACGAGGTCGCTCTCGCCGAACGCGAACCCGGTGTAGGCCTCGGCGAGGCGGCGCAGGGCCTCGTCCGGCTCGGCGGTGCCGCGCAGCGCCGCCGCGGCCGACGCGGCGAGCCGGTCCGACGCCCGGTAGTACGCGGCGGCGAGCAGGTCGGCCTTGCTCGGGAAGTAGCGGTACACGCTGGAGGCGTTGATCCCGGCGGCGCCGCCGATGTCCTCCATGCCGACCGCGTGGTACCCGAGCCGGTGGAACAGCCGGATCGCCGCCGCGAGCAGCAGCTCCCGGCGCGGCTCGAGCCCGCCGGCCGGGGGCTCGGCGGCACCCTCGGCCGCGGCGCCGCGCGCGGAGCGGACCAGCGCCGCGGTCGGGGCGTCGGCGCGCAGCATCGCCCAGCCGAGCCGGTGCAGCGTCGCCTCGGTGCGGGCCTTCGGCGCGGCGGCCCGGTGCGTGGTCAAGCTGCCGAAGGTGCTCAGCGCGGCGCGCACCAGGAACTCCGCGCCGGCCGGGGACAGCTCGGGGCGCAGCCGCCGCAGCGGGTCGGCGAACCGGCGGACCAGGGTGGCGAGGGCCGCCCGGAACTCGGCGCGGTGCTCGTCGGCCAGGTAGCGCCACTCCCACTGGTACAGCGCGCCGACCTTGCGACGCTCGACGGTGAACCGGGCCATCGACGTGAGCAGGCCCTCGAGCTCGGCCTCCGGGTCCCCGGCCGGCACGTGCCCGGGCTCCGGGCCGGTCGCGGCGAGCGCCGCCTCGACCAACTCGCGGGTGGCGTGCACGAGGATCGCGTACTTGTTGGGGAAGTGGCGGTACACCGCCGGGCCGCTGATCCCGACCTCCGCGGCGATCTCGTCGATGCCGACCAGGTGGTAGCCGCGCGCGCAGAACAGCTCCGCCGCCACCAGCGCGATCTGCGCCTTGCGGTTCTTCGGCCGCTTGCGGGGCGGGTCGGTCGCGGCGAGGCCGGCGGCGTTGGCGTGCACAAACGCAGAGCCTACTGCCCCGGGCCGCCGCGGTTGCCGGATGTATCACAGCCGATTCGCGGCGGCGGCCTTGACGTGCACGGAAAACGTCGGAGAAAGTTAACGAAGATTCGCACGCCGACGTCGGAGAGGGTTGGGATGACACACGAGGCTTACGTATTCGACGCGGTGCGCACACCGCGCGGGCGCGGGAAGCAGAACGGTTCCCTGCACGGGGTGAAACCCGTGTCGCTCGTCGTCGGTCTGATCGACGAGCTGCGCGCCCGGCATCCCGACCTCGATCCCGCCGCGATCGACGACGTCGTGCTCGGCGTCGTGTCCCCGCTGGGGGACCAGGGCGCGGATATCGCGAAGACCGCCGCGATCGCGGCCGGGCTGCCGGAGACCGTCGCCGGCGTGCAGCTGAACCGGTTCTGCGCCTCGGGCCTGGAGGCGGTGAACATCGCGGCGCAGAAGGTGCGGGCCGGCTGGGAGGATCTCGTGCTGGCGGGTGGTGTGGAGTCGATGTCGCGGGTGCCGATGGGCTCCGACGGCGGCGCCTGGGCGCTCGACCCGGAGACGAACTACACCACGCAGTTCATCCCGCAGGGCGTGGGCGCGGACCTGATCGCGACCATGGAGGGGTTCAGCCGGGAGGACGTCGACGCGTACGCCCTGGAGTCGCAGACCCGCGCCGCGAAGGCGTGGGCGGGCGGCTACTTCGCCCGGTCGGTGGTCCCGGTCCGCGACCGCAACGGCCTGCTGGTCCTGGACCACGACGAGCACGTCCGCTCGTCGACGATGGAAGGCCTCGGGGCGTTGCCGGCGTCGTTCGGGGTGATCGGCGACCTCGCCGGCTTCGACGCGGTGGCGCTGCAGAAGTATCACTGGATCGAGCGGATCGACCACGTGCACACCGCGGGGAACTCGTCGGGCATCGTCGACGGCGCGTCGCTGGTGCTCGTCGGCAGTGAACAGGTGGGCGCGGCTGCCGGGCTGACCCCGCGGGCCCGGATCGTGGCGGCGGCGGTGTCCGGCGCCGATCCGACGATCATGTTGACGGGTCCCGCGC
>NZ_JBEXCY010000189.1:0-23130 GCF_040605515.1 Dactylosporangium sp. NPDC005572
GACGCGGTGACCCGCGGGACCGCCGTGTCCGCGGCGGAGGTCGACGCGTGCCACCGCGTCGAACACGGCCGCGGCGTACGGCGATCCGGCCAGCGCGGCCGCGGCGACGCTGCCCAGGGCCACCCGGTCCGTCACGGGCGCGGCACCGGACGCGGTGAGGCCCCGGCGGTCCGCCTCGTGCGCCAGCACCGCCCGCACGGCGAGCACCTGGACGACCCAGCGGCGCAGCTGGCGCCCCTCGGCCGTGCCCGGTGCGGGCAGCGCGTGCCCGCCGGGGGCCCGGTAGCGCTCGCGGAGCTGCGCGTCCGCCTCGTCCCGGCCGATCGGCTCGCCGTCGACCCACGCGACGATCACGCAGTCACCACGATGCGGGCCGGCGCGCTGTACGCGATCCGGCCGAACCACATGACCTTGGCGAGGGCCCACCAGTGGCCCGGCCCGGCGCCGTCCGGCACCGTCACCGTCACTTCGAACCCGGCCCGGTCGCCGGCGGCCACCGCGAACCCCTGCGTGGCCGGGTGGAGCAGGTCCCAGGTGCCCCAGGGGCTGATCACCTGCAGCTCCCCGTGGACGGCATGCGCCGCCGGGTTCGTCAGCCACACCCGCAGCGTCCCGCGCGCACCGGGGCGCAGCCGCAGCTCGCCAGCGTCGAGCGTGACCTCCAGCAGGCCCCCGCCGGCGCCGGACTCGGCATCGACCGGCAGGACGTCCTCGACGGTGCTGCCGGCGTGCGTGAGCCGGGCCGTCACGACGCCGCCCGCGGCGCCCGGGCCGGCCGCCAGCGCCACCGCGAAGCGGGTCCAGCCGCCGGGCGCCAGGTGGACCGGCCGCTCGAACGGGTCGGCCGTCCAGCCGGGTGGCGCGGTGATCCACACGGTGCCGTCGTAGGCCGCGTCGGTGAGGTCGCTGGCGACGGTCACCTCGACCGTGTCGCCGCGGCGGTGCAGGTGGACGCTGACCGGCTGGTTGCCCATGGGTGCCGGGCCCTTGTTGTGCAGCCAGTACCGGGCGTGGACGGGCTGGACCGGCTCGGCCCGCGGGGCGAGGTCCACCGGATCGGGCCCGGTGCCCGCCGGGGTCGCGTCCAGCGCGACGGTCGCGATCTCGAACGGGCCGATCTCCAACGCTCCGGTCCCGGTCGGCTGCCGGCGTTCCAGCAGGTCGGCACGGCCGGCAACGGACAGTCCCGGGCCGGCGACCGCGACCGTGGCGGTGCCGCCGTGCGGCTCGACGAGCCGGGCGGTGACGCCGAGGCGCGGGTCGGCGGCCTCGGGGGCGCGGCCCGCGGCGAGGGGTTCGCCGGTGGCCTTCAGCGCGGCGAGCACCGCGCCCGGCGACACGGTGAGCAGGGCCGCGGTGGCCGCCAGCCGGCCCGGGTGCGGCTCGGCGACCCGGGCGACGAGCGGGTGGTTGAGGTCGTGCGCGGCGGTGGTGATGCCACCGGCGCGCCAGTCGCCGTCCGCCGCGGCCAGCGCGTACTCGAAGGTGTGCGTCCAGTGCTGCAGCGCGAAGGGGGAGCCGTCCGGCGCGGTGCGCCGCGGCGGGTCGACCCACACGCCGGTGGGCCAGCCGGTGCAGGAGCGCAGCAGCGACAGGTACAGGCCGCCGTCGGGGGAGACGGCGAAACCCGGTATCCCGCGGTTCAGCACCGCCACGGTCCGCTCCTCGTAGGGCTCCACCGGCCAGGTCGCCGCCGGCTGGGCCACCTCGACGCGGGCGTCGGCGAGGTCGTCCACCAGCCCGCCGACCGCGTCCGCGTCGGTGCCGGCGCCCGCGACGAGCAGCACCGGCAGGTCGCGGGGTCCGGTGAGGTCGGCGCCGGGGACCCAGGTCCGCTCCCGCGGCCGGGTCGCGGGCAGCCACAGCCGGGCCGTTCCCGTGGCGGCGCGCCGGCGGTCGAACTCGGCCCGGTACGCCGGCCCGGCCTCGGCCAGCAGCCGCGCCGTGAACGCGTTGCGCTCGGGGCCGCCGACCACGATCCGCACGTCGGGCAGGTTCGAGTCCAGGTCGATCCGGCCGTACCGCGGCCCGTCGGCGGTCGTGCACGTCGCCGTCACGCCGGCGCGGACCAGGGCCACGGCGACGGCGCGGCCCAGCGTGCCGGCCGCGTCGGCGTCGGCGAGGATCACCTCGGCGACGCCGATCGCCCGGTGCCCGACCGCCCCGGTGGCCGGGTCGGTGAGCGTCACCCGGGCCGTCGTGCCGGAGCCGAACCAGCGGTACGCCGGGTTGTCCAGCGTCCACGGGTGCCGCGCGCTGTCGACGTCGGGGTGGGCGAAGCTGCGGCCGACGACGGCGCCGGCCACCTCCGACAGTGGCAGCCCGCCGGGCACGCCGGCCGGCCAGCGGACCCGGACCAGCTGGTCGCTGCCGGTGAAGTCGTCGATCCGGGTGACGCAGTGCACCCCCGGCAGGCCCTGCCACAGCGTCAGCACCTGCGTGTAGCGGACCGGGCCGGCCGCGCCGCGGACGGTGACCCGCTCGCCGATCGCGCTGCGCTCGACCCGGACCGACGCCGCGGGCCGGTCGCCGGACGCGGCCACGGGCCCGCCGGTGGGCAGCAGGTGCCACGGGCCCTCGTGGAACACGGGGTGCTCGGCGTACTCGTCGTACACCAGGATCTCGTTGCCCACCCGCCCGGGTGTCAGCAGCTGCCGGCCGGAGGCCAGCTCGGTGAGCTCGCCGACGGCGCCGCCGCGGGCCGGGTCGACCGTGACCCGGTAGCGGTCGTTGGCCGCGGCGTGGCCCGGGACGGCGGTCCAGCCCGGCGCCGGGCGGGACGCGGGCACCAGCCGGTACGTGCGGTATCCCAGCGACGGCACGTCCCGGGCCGTGAACGTCAGCCGCCGGCCCTCCATGACCGCCGGCACCGGCGCGCCGTCCCCGTCGACGAGCGTCACCGCCCCGCCGGTCCCGCCGGTCTCGCGGGTGTCGACGGTGACGACGTCGGTCCGCGGCCACGACGACGGGTTGAACACCAGCACCGGCCGGCCCGGGCCGGCGGTGTCGACCTGCGCGGCGAGGTGGTCCAGGGCGTTGTGGTGGACGGTGCCGGCCAGGTCGTGCGCCTCGCGCCAGCCGGCGAGCAGGTCGAGGTACACCTGGTCGGACTCGGTGCCGGTGATCGCGTCGTGGTGCGCGCCGTAGACCAGCAGCCGCCACGCCCGGTCCAGCGCCTCGGCCGGATACCGCGCGTGCCCGTGCAGGACCGCGAGCGTGGCCCACTTCTCGGCGTCGACCAGCAGGTCCTCCACCACGCGGTGGGCCTGCTTCGTGTCGATGTACGACACGTCCTTGCCGGTGTAGATCGGGTTCATGTCCCGCGTCTGCGGGCTGAGCGGCGGACGTTGCGCACGGACGGCCGCGAAGAAGTCCCGGGGCAGCGCGCACACCAGCCGGGGCCAGACGTAGCGGCGGTTCCAGTCGCGGTGGATCTCGGTCAGCCACTTGTTCGGCGGTGAGTAGTCGGTGCCCACCGGCAGCAGCACGTTGCGGGTGGCCGCGGCAGGCCTTAGCAGCCGGAACAGGCGCAGCACCGCCTCCTCCGCCTCGGCGAGGGTGGCCGCCGAGTCCATCCACCAGCCCGCGCTGTAGTGCGCCGGCATGTAGCTGGTCAGCAGGCCGCGCCCGCTGGGCGAGATCCACTCGAACTCGCTGGGGAACTGCATCGCGGACGCGTCGGTGACCGGTTCGCCGGCGACCCGCATCATCGGCCCCCATTGGTGGAACGGCCCGCGCGCCCACGAGCTGGAGGTGAGCCCGGCGTCGGCCATCAGGCCGGGGAACTGCGGGTCGTGGCCGAACGCGTCGAGCTGCCAGGCCGTCGCCGGGTCGCCGCCCATGACGTCGCGCTGGAACCCCAGCCCGTACACGACGTTGCGGATCGTCGTCTCGGCGCCGGTCAGGTTGGTGTTCGGCTCGTTGTAGGTGCCGCCCATCAGCTCCAGCCGGCCCTGGGCGAGCAGCCGGCGGATCAGCTCCCGGTCGGCGGGGTGGCTGTCCCAGTACGGCTTGAGGTAGTCCACCTCGGCCAGGACGAACCGGTAGTCCGGGTCCCGCCGGGCCAGCTCCAGGTGCGCCCGGACCAGGTCGAAGCCGGTGTGCTGCCATGCCTGCCGGTACCGCTGCGCCGCGCCCGGGAGGGCGTCCCATTCGCTGGTGTAGGCCGCCTGCGTGTTCCACCACACCGGGTCGTAGTGGAAGTGCGACACCATGTGCACCGTCCAGCCCGGCTCGGCGACGACGAGGGTGCCGTCCCGCCGCGCCGTCTGCGCGCCGCACCGGGCGGTCACGGTCACCGGGACGGTGTCGCCCGGCGCGCCCGGCAGCGGCACGCCGATCTCGGCGGCGACGGTCCCGTCCGCCAGCGTGGCGGTGGCGCCGGTCGGCTCGACCGTCAGCTCAACCGGTACACCCGCGCCCGCCCCCGACACGGTGACCCGAAGTACCTGGGCCGGCCGCTCCGGCGTGCCGACGAACAGGTCGGTCGACTCGATCGCGCTGATGCGCAACGGCATCGGACGTCTCCCCGGTGTCAGAGGAGGGTCGCGACGTCGACCGGCCGGCCGGTGCGGAACGACTCGTTCGCCGCCAGGCCGGGCAGCAGGGCGAGGAGCCCGTCCTCGGCGGTGGCGCGGTCGTCCGCCTGTTCCGGGGCGTCGTCGAGCAGCGCCGCGAGCATCCGCTGGTCGCCGCCGCCGTGCCCGGCGTGGTCGAACGCGGCGACCCGCACCTCCTGCGGGGGCTGCCAGAGGGGCCGCACGAGGATCCGCGCCCCGCCGGCCGTGTCCGCGGCCAGGTCGCCGTGCACGGAGCCGCGGGCGGACTCGACCCGCTGCGCCGGCCTGGTCCACGCCGCCTCCTCGACCTCGAGCTCGAGCCGGCCGCGGCTGCCGTTGACCATCACCCGGTACCCCTCCCAGGGCGAGTACGCCGTCAGGTGGTACGTCATCGAGGCGCCGCTGTCGTACTCGACGAGCAGGGCCATGTCGTCCTCGATCGTGATGCCGTCGCCGAACACGTTCTGGTCGCGGACGTAACCGGAGTCGGCCTCGGCGTCGAGGTACAGGGCGCGCAGGCTCGGGTTGTCCGCGAGCTGGATCGCGAACGGGTCGTCCTGCGCCGCGGGCGAGCCGTGCGCGCGGACGTAGTCGCGGGCGTAACCGTTGCGCTTGCCGTTGGCGCCGTAGAAGGCGAGCCGCCCCCGGCCGAAGACCGTCCGCGGCCGCGCGCCGAGCCACCAGTTGACGAGGTCGAAGTGGTGGCTCGCCTTGTGCACCGTCAGGCCGCCGGAGTGCTCGCGATACCGGTGCCAGCGACGGAAGTAGTCGGCGCCGTGCCGCACGTCGAGCAGCCACTCGAAGTGCACGGAGATCACCTCGCCGACCGCGCCGCCGCGCAGCAGTTCGTGGACCTTCGCGTGCACCGGGTTGAACCGGTAGTTGAAGGCCACCTTCAGGTCGCCGCCGGTGTCGCGTACGGCCTGCATGATCCGCCGGGCCTTGGCGGCGTCGGTCGTCATCGCCTTCTCCGTGATGACCCGCGCCCCGGCGCGCAGGGCCGCCACGATGTACGCGTCGTGGGTGGCGTCGGTCGACGTCACCACCACGAGCGCCGGCGCGGCCGTGAGCAGCATCGTGCCGAAGTCGTCCGGCGCCCACGTGCGGGCCGGCGGGCGGCCGTGGTCGGCGAGCAGCGCGTTGTGGAACGCCATCCGGGTCGGGCTGGGGTCGCACAGCGCCACCACGTCGTACCGCGGGCGGCTCGCCAGCGCGGCGGTGAACAGCTGGGCACGGTGTCCTGTGCCGACGATGGCGACCCGGCTCGGTGGCGTTGACGCTGCCATGGCATCTCCTCGACGCTGCGGTCAGTGGTGGATCAATGGTGGACCGGTCCAATGGTGAGGACGCTAGCAGTGGACCGGTCCAACAACAACCCGTAGGCTATGCGCGATGCGGCGGCCAGAGCTGAGGACAGATGCGCGGATCGGTGTGGTCGGGCACCCGTCGGGGCCGGTGTCGTGCTCGCCGGCGTACAGGACCGCCGCCGGGACGATGACAGGAGAGATCCAGAAGCCATGCTCACGGTACGCGGCGATGTCGCCGGGCCCCGGCAACGAG
The DNA here is from genome assembly GCF_040605515.1 of Dactylosporangium sp. NPDC005572. Lineage (NCBI taxonomy): Bacteria > Bacillati > Actinomycetota > Actinomycetes > Micromonosporales > Micromonosporaceae > Dactylosporangium > Dactylosporangium sp. NPDC005572. Next base: position 6,120 of record NZ_JBEXCY010000189.1, read on the forward strand.
GAGTCATCCATGCGCTCGACCGCAGGCGCCGGGGGCGGTGACCCTCGTGCCTGAACCGACGGACTTCGGACCGGAAACCACGACCCGTCCGGCCAACGCGCTGATCCTGCACGGCAAGCCGGGCAAGGCGGAGTTCTACGACCCCGCCGTGCCGTCGCCGAGCAACCACCACTGGCTGCCCTGGCTGGCCAAGCAGCTCATCGTGCGGGACATCCCGGCCCACACGCCGGAGCTGCCGCTCGCCTACGCGCCGGACTACCCCGCCTGGCGGCACGAGCTGGAGCGGTACGACATCACCCCGCGGACGCTGTTCGCCGCGCACAGCTGCGGCGCCGGCTTTCTGCTGCGCTGGCTCGGCGAGCACCCGCACGTGACGGTCGGCCGGGTCGTGCTCGTGGCACCCTGGCTCGACCCCACCGGCCGGCAGGCACCCGGCTTCTTCGACGCCCCGCTCGACCGGCAGGTCGCCGCCCGCACCGGTGGGCTCACGGTGTTCCACTCCGCCGACGACTTCGACGAGATCCAGGTCAGCGTCCGCACCGTCCGCGACTCGCTCGCCGGCCTGCGGTACCGGGAGTTCCACGGCTACGGGCACTTCGCCCGCGCGACCTTCCCGGAGCTGCTGGCCGCCCTGGTCGACTGATGCCCGCCGCCGCGGTGTCCCGCCCGCCCTGGGTCAGGGCCGGCTTCCAGCCGACCGCCGTCGGCCTCGCGGCGGGGTTCGGCTCCGGGCAGCACTTCGCCCGGGTCTTCCGGCAGGTCACCGGCGAGAGCCCGAGCGGGCACCGCCGGTCGGCCCGGCCGCCCGCCGCGAGCCGGGTCACGGCACGTACTTGCGCTGCAGATCGTGCCGGAACCGGCGGGGCGAGACGCCGTACGCCTGGGTGAAGCACCGGCTGAAGTACGACTGGCTGGCGAACCCGCACCGCAGGGCGATCCCGGTGACCGGCTCGGTGGTGGTGGCGAGCAGTGCGGTGGCGTGCTGCAGCCGCAGGTCCGTCACGTAGGCGGTGGGTGTCGTGCCGTAGTGCCGGCGCATGCTGCGCGACAGGTGCGAGGGGCTGACGTGGGTGAGCTCCAGCAGCCGCAGCACGCCGTCGCGCAGGTTCGCCTCGTGCCGCATGGCCGCGCAGGCCGCGGAGAGCCACTCCGGGGTGGCGCGGCCCGGGTCGGCCGGCCGGGCCGCGTCCGGCGGGCACAGCACCGCGCACACCTCGGTCCAGAACCGCACCAGGTCGAGCATGGCGGCGTCGGCCGGGAACCGGTGCAGCACCGCCTCGCAGGCCCGCAGCAGCCGCGCGTGGCCCGGCTCGCCCGGCCGCAGCAGGGGCGGGGCGGGCGCCGCGTCCCACGCCGCCGGCCCGCGCAGGTCGGCCACGTCCACAAAGGAGCGCCAGGCGGCGGGGGAGAAGGCCACGTTGAAGAACTCGACCCCGGTGGCCGGGTCGCCGATGATGGCGTGCTGGTCGCGCGGCCGGACCAGCACGACGTGGCCGGGCAGCAGCGGCTGCCGCCCCGACCGCAGCCGGTGCACGCCCGAGCCGGCGATGACGACCATCACCTCGTAGTAGTCCACGTGCAGGTGCGGCTCGGAGGTGCCCCGGATCGTGACCCGGGCGGCGTGGTAGGGCCGGCCGAGCGCGTGCTCCTGGAACCGGAACCGGGCCACCGTCTCGGCCATGTCAACACGCTACAAGTCCGGGTCACGGGTGTGGTGACACCGAGGTCGTCGCGATCAACAGACTGCATGTTCTCGCGCCGAGGGTGCTATCCCCGGCCACGGCCGGCGGGCGACAGTGGTCCGCGACCGTTGCCGAGAGGAGCCGACGTGCCGACCATCCAGGACAGCGTCAGGGACGCCAGGGAACAGTACGAGCGGGACGGGTACGTCATCTTCCGTGACGTGCTCGACCCGGACCTCGTCGCCGAGGCCGGCGACCACGTGGCCTGGCTGCAGGCGCGGCATCCGGACGTGCGCCCGGAGCAGCTGGGCCACCTGTACGTCAGGGACGACCCGTTCTGGTTGCGCCTCGTCGGCGACGACCGCCTGCTCGACATCGCACAGACGTTCATCGGCCCGGACATCGCCCTGTTCGCGTCGCACTACATCAGCAAGCCGCCGTTCTCCGGGCAGCCCGTGCTGTGGCACCAGGACGGCTCGCTGTGGCCGCTCGACCCGGTCGAGGTGGTGACCCTCTGGCTGGCCGTGGACCACTCCACGCCGGAGAACGGGTGCGTCCGGCTCGTCCCCGGCAGCCACCGGCGAGACTTCAGCCAGGTGCTCGTCAACGACCGGGTGGAGAACGTCCTCGGCGTCGAGATCCCCGTCGACGACGTGGACGAGGACCACGCGGTGGACATGGTGCTCGCCCCCGGCGACGTCGAGGTACACCACCCGAACATCGTGCACGGCAGCAACGCCAACACGTCGCCGCACCGGCGATGCGGCCTCACCATCCGCTACATCCCCACGTCCACCCGGATCACCGGCGACGAGCAGCCGTACCCGAGCGCGTTCCTGCTGCGCGGCCGGCCGGGGGTCAACGGGTACCAGCCGCACCCGCGCTACGTCGCCGGCGAGCACTTTCCCTTCCGCGGTAGCCAGGACTGACGGCGGAACCGGGGGAGCCGGGGAACCGGGCGGTGCGCATGGACGGCACGGAGTTCGACGGCCGGCGGCCGGTGCGCACCGTCGTGCGCCTGCTCGCGCCCGGGAAGTGGCGCATCGCGCTGGCCGTCGCCGCGTTCGTGGCGAAGGACAGCCCGGTCTGGCTGCTGCCGCTGCTCACCGCCGACATCATCGACGTCGTCGTGGAGCACCGGCCCGTCGCCGACCTGTGGCGCGCCGCGGCGGTGCTGGCCGTGATCCTGCTGCAGAACCCGCCGATGCACCTGCTGTGGGTCCGGCAGCTGAGCCTGGTCGTGCGGCACCTCGGCACCGACCTGCGCTCCGCGCTCGCCGGCCGGCTGCAGCAGCTGTCGATCGGCTTCCATACGAGGTCCGGCCCGAGCCTGCTGCAGGCGAAGGTCGTGCGCGACGTCGAGCACGTCGAGCTGATGCTGCAGCAGGTCGCGCAGTCGGGCACCTCGGCGGTGCTGACGCTCGCCGGCGCGCTGAGCCTGACCGCGCTGCGGGTGCCGCAGTTCGTGCCGCTGTTCGTGCTGGTGGTGCCGTTCACGGCGGTGCTGGTGGCGATGGCCCGGCGCCGCTCGGGCGCCCGCAACGCGGAGTTCCGCCGGCGGGTCGAGGATCTCTCGGCGCGGGTGGACGAGATGGCCCACCTGATGCCGATCACCCGCGCGCACGCGGTGGAGCAGCAGGCCGTACACCGGTTGCGCGTGACGGTCGAGCAGGTACGGTCCGCCGGCGTGCGGCTCGACCAGGTCAACGGCCGGTTCGGCGCGCTGTCCTGGGTGACGTACCAGCTGCTCGGCGCCGCCTGCCTGGTCGGCGCCGCGCTCGCGGCCCGGACCGGGTTCTCGCCGGTCAGCGCCGGCGACGTGGTCCTGCTGAGCACCTACTTCGCGGTGCTGACCAACTCCGTGATCGGCCTGCTCGGCCTGGCCCCGATCGTGACCAGAGGCCTGGAGTCGATCCGCTCGATCGGCGAGGTGCTGTCCGCGCCGGACCTGGAGCGCAACGAGGGCAAGCGGGCCGTCACGCGGGTCGGCGGCGCGGTCACGCTGGAGAACGTCGGCTTCCGGTACCCGGGCGCCGGCCCGGCCGCGCTGTCCGGCGTCAGCCTGGACGTGCGCAGCGGCGAGACGATCGCGATGGTCGGGCCCTCCGGCTCCGGCAAGTCGACGGTGCTCAACCTGCTCATCGGGTTCATCCGCCCGACCGAGGGCCGGATCCTGCTCGACGGCGTCGACATGGAGGACATCGACCTGCGCACGTACCGCCGGTTCGTCTCCGTGGTACCGCAGGACCCGGTCCTGTTCGACGGCTCGGTCCGGGACAACGTCACCTACGGCCTTCCCGGCCCGACCGAGGACGCGGTGACCGCGGCGCTGCGCGACGCGAACGCGCTGGAGTTCGTCGAGCAGCTGCCGCACGGCCGGGACACGGTGGTCGGCGAGCGCGGCGCCCTGCTGTCCGGCGGGCAGCGGCAGCGGCTGGCGATCGCCCGGGCGCTGGTGCGCGACCCGAGGGTACTGCTGCTGGACGAGGCGACGTCGGCGCTCGACAGCGAGTCGGAGGCGCTGGTGCAGCAGGCGCTCGCCCGGCTGATGCGGGGCCGCACCACGTTCGTGGTCGCCCACCGGCTCTCCACCGTCCGCGACGCCGACCGGGTCGCGGTCCTCGCCGAGGGCCGGCTGGCCGAGCTCGGCACCTACGACGACCTGGTCGCCCGGGGCGGCCGCCTCGCCCGGCTGCACCGGCTCCAGCGCGCCTGAGCCTCGACGCGGCACGCTGCCGGGCAGGCCCCGGATCGGTTGCTGGTAGGTCCAGCTGGCCCCGCCGTACGGTGGATACATATCGCTCAGTGACGACTGGGCGGCTCTTGTGGTCGGAGCTGGCCGATCGGGTTGACGCGGACGGCGAGGTGGCCATCGGGTCCATCGGTGGCAGCGGGCGGTGTGCCGGGCATACGTTCGGATGTCGGAGGCAGCTGGGTGTTGGTGGGGCGAGAACCGCCCGTTCGGACGGAAATAGTGCATGAGAGCGAACAGACGCGTGTCACGCGCCTCGTGTTTGCCGGGGGCACTGTCGTGCGCAAGGAGCCGCTGGGACCGCGCGGCTGGCAGCGGGTGGCGCATGAGGTGGGCATTCTCGAGCGACTGCGCGGGGTCGAGGGCGTCGCGCAACTGGTGGAGGCGCCGCGGTGGCCGGGGTCGATCGTGCTGGTGGACTCCGGCGGGGTCAGCCTGGCCGGGCTGGCGACGCCGATGGCGGTCGACGACCTGATCGGGCTGGCAACGGGGCTGGCCCGGGCGGTGGCGGGGATGCACCGGCGGGGTGTCCTGCACCGCGACATCGCACCGGCGAACATCGTGATCTCCCGCGGCGGTGCACCCTGTCTGGTGGACTTCGCCCTGGCGTCCTCGCTGGCCGAGATCCGGCCCGAGTTCACGCACCACAACGAGATCGTCGGGACCCTGGCGTACATGGCGCCGGAGCAGACCGGGCGTACCGGCCGGTCGGTGGACCAGCGGGCCGACCTGTACGCGCTGGGGGCGACGCTGTACGAGCTGGCGACGGGAGCGCCGCCGTTCGGCTCCGGCGACCCGCTGCGGCTCATCCATGATCATCTGGCCCGGGTGCCGGCGCCGCCGGCGCGGGTGAACCCGGCCGTGCCGGCGCCGCTGTCCGAGATCGTCATGCAGCTGCTGGAGAAGGAGCCCGACAACCGGTACCAGACGGCCGACGGCGTGCTCTACGACCTGGAGCGGCTGCGGGATGCCGGCCCGGCCGCGGCGGACGGGCTGCGGGTCGGTGAGCGGGACGTTCCGCCGCGGTTGTTGCCGCCGTCGCGGCTGGTGGGTCGCGACGCGGAGGTGTCGGTGCTGGAGGCGGCGTTTGCGGAGGCGCTGGCGGGCCGGTGTCGTGGGGTGCTGATCGGCGGCGCGCCGGGGGTGGGCAAGACGGCGCTGGTCGACGAACTGCGGCCGGTGGTGACGGGCAGTGACGGCTGGTTCCTGACGGGCAAGTTCGACCCGTACCGGCGGGATCTGGAGTTCGACGCGGTCCATCAGGCGTTCCGCGCACTGGGCCGGCTCCTGCTGGCCGAGCCGGAGGCGGCGCTGGCCGAGGTGCGCGGGCGGATCCTGGAGGTGCTCGGGCCGAACGCGGGTCTGCTGACCGCGCTGGTGCCGGAGTTCTCGGCGCTGCTGGCCGTGCCGGCGGACCCCGGGGATCCGTTGACCGCGCAGGTCCGCTCGCAGCAGATGGCGGTGGACGTCCTGCGTGCGGTCGCCTCGCCGAAGCGGCCGGTGGTGCTGTTCCTGGACGACCTGCAGTGGGCGGGGCGCTCGTCGCTCGGGTTCGCCGACATCGCACTGTGCGAGGAGCCGGTCGGTGGCCTGCTGCTGGTGGGTGCGTACCGCGAAGGCGACGTGGACGCGGCGCATCCGCTGGCGGTGCCGCTGTCCCGATGGCGGGGCCAGCCGGGCGTGCGGCATCTGTGGCTGGGCAACCTGCCCGCCACCAGCCTCGTCACCGTGGTTGCCGCGATGCTGCACACGGACGAGGTCGAGGCGGCGGGCCTGGCCGAGGTGGTCGGTCGCTACACGTCCGGCAATCCGTACGAGACGGTGGAGCTGCTCAACGCGCTGCGCCGCGACGGCGTGCTGACCGCGACGGCCGGCGAGTGGCGGTGGGACCCGGCGGAGGTCCGCGCCCACCTGAGCCGGTCGGACCTGGCCGGGATACTGGAGGCGCGGGTCGAGGCCATGCCGGAGCCGTCGCGGTGGATGGTGGAGGCGATGGCGTGCCTTGGCGGCCGAGCCGAGGTCTGCCTCCTGCAGACCGCGATCGCGGCGCCGGCCGGCGTGGTCGAGGAGGAGCTGGCGCCCGCCTTCCGGGAAGGGCTCCTGGTGATGGAGCCCGGGGTCCGGGAGGCGGTGCGGTTCCGCCACGACCGGATCCGTGAGGTGGTCCTGCGCGGGGTGGATCCGCGGCGGCGGCACACGCTGCAGCTGGCGATGGCGCGGCGGCTGGCAAGGGTGCCGGAGTTGTTCGCGGTCGCGGCGGAGCAGTACCTGCCGGTGGTCGACGCGGTCGACGATCCCGCGGAGCGGCGGGTGGTGGTGGGGCTGTTGCGGCGCGCCGCCGGCCAGGCGACGCTGACCGGGAACCACGCGCTGGTGAACGCGCTGCTGACCGCCGCGCTGCGGCTGGTCGACCCGGGTGACACCGCCACGCTCGTCGAGGTGCACACCGGCCGTCACGCCGCCCTGTACAGCATCGGGCGCCTGGACGACGCGGACGAGGAGTACCGCACGATCGAGGGGCTGTGCAGCACCGCCATGCAGCTGGTCGACGCGACGTGCGTGCAGCTGCGCAGCCTGACCCACCAGAACCGGTTTGCGGAGGCGATCGGGCTGGGTGTCGCGTCGCTGCGGGAGCTCGGCCTGGCCGTTCCGGCGGCGGACCGGCTCCCCGCCGGGCTCGACCATCAGGCCGAGCTGCTGTACCGGTGGCTGGACCACACCGGCGGCCCCGACGAGCTGACCCGCCCCGACATCACCGATCCGGTGCTGCTCGCCACGGCCCGCCTGATCAACGCCGTGGTGCCGGCGGCCTACTTCGCCGCGGACCCCGTCGAGGCCTGGCTGACCCTGGAGGCAATGCGGATCTGGCTCGAGCACGGCCCGGCCCGGGCCCTGCTCGGCCCGGCCGGCATCGCCGCCGCGACCGCTGTACAGCTGCGTGGCGACTATGCCGCCGCATACCGGGCGACGCAGCGGATCGTCGCGCTGGGCGACGCCCGCGGCTACGAGCCCTACACGTCGCAGGCGCGCTTCATGCTCGCGGTCGTCGGCGGTTGGTTCGAGCCGATCGAGCACAGTCTCCACGACGCCCGGCGGGCCCGCGAAGGGCTGATCGCGGGAGGTGACCTGGCCAACGCCCAGTACACCTACTACCCGACCGTGGTGAGCCTGCTGGACAGCGCGCCCTCGCTGGACAGCTGCGTCGCGGAGGTCGACGCGGGGCTGGCCTTCGGGCGACGCATCGGCAACGAACAGTTCACCCGGTGGCTCGACGGATACCAGTGGCTGGTCGCTGTGCTGCGCGGCGCCGGCGCGGCCGGTGACACGGCGCCCGACAGGTACGCCAACAGCCCGATGGCCCTGTTCCACGCACACGTCAACCATGCGCTCGCCGCGGCCGTCTTCGGCGACTCGGCCGGGCTGGCGCGGCACACGGCCGCGGCGACGCCGCTGCTGCCGATGTTCGGGAGGAACTACCCGACGGCCCTGGCCCACGTGCTGCGCGGGCTGTCCCTCGCCGGGCGGGCCCGGGAGAGCCTCGGCGACGAGCGCGGCCCGCTGCTGGCCGAGCTGGACGAGGTGACGCAGTGGCTGGCCGCCCGGGCCGCGGACGCGCCGGCGAACTTCCTGCACCTGCTGCGGCTGGTCGAGGCCGAGCAGGCCTGGGCCGTCGGCGACTTCCACGCCGCCGCCCTCGCCTTCGACGCCGCCCAGCGCGCGGTCGCCCAGCGTCAGCGCCCATGGCATCGGGCCCTGATCACGGAGCACGCGGCCCGCTTCTACCTCGCCCACGGCCTCGAACACGCCGGCTACGACCTCCTTGTCGAAGTGCGCCGGGAGTACCTCGCCTGGGGCGCGACCGCAAAGGTCCACCAACTGGACTGGGCCTACCCGACCCTGCGGCCACAGCTCGAAGCGATCACCGGGCAGAGCGGCGAGGTGCCCGGCGACGACGTCCATGACCGGGTCAGCGTCATGACCGGAACGCTCGACCTGCTCGGCGTCCTGTCCGCGTCGCAGGCGCTGAGCTCCGAGACCAGCTTCGAACGGCTGCACGCGCGCGTGGTCCAGGTACTCAGCACCATGACCGGTGCCACCGGCGTCCACCTGCCGCTGTGCACTGACGACCGGCAGGACTGGCTGGTGCTGACCCCGGGAGGCGGCACCGCCTCGATCGGCGGAGCCGGTGACGAACACGCGGTCCCGATGTCCGTGCTGCGCTACGCCAAGCGCACGGGCGAGCCACTGGTCATCGCCGACGCCACCCGTGACGACCGGTTCAGCCGTGACCCCTACTTCGCCGGGCTCACCTGCTGCTCGCTGCTGGCCGTGCCCATCCTCAGCCGCGGCACGCTGCGGGCGGTACTGCTGCTGGAGAACCGGCTCATCCGCGGCGCCTTCACCGCCGACCGGCTCGACGCCGTCAAACTCATCGCCGGCCAGCTCACCGTCTCCCTCGACAACACGCGCCTGTACGCCCAGTTCCGCCGCATCGCCGACGAACAGGCGGCGCTGCGGCGCGTGGCAACCCTCGTCGCCCGCGACCCGGGACCCGAACTCGTGTTCGCCACGGTGGCCGACGAGGTCGGCGCGCTCTTCGGGGCCGACGGTGCGGCGGTCGTCCGGTTCGAGCCGGACGGGGACGTGACCCTGATGGGCGGCTACGGATACGAGCTCACCGGACCCGGTTCGCGCAGCCGGCCCGACGCCGGCTCGGCCATGGCGTCGGTCCGGGCCACCGGCCGCGCCGCGCGCCGCGACGTGGACGTGCAGAACTGGGCCGGCCTCCCCGAGGGAGCCCGCTGGGCCGTCGCCAGCCCGATCGTGGTCGAGGGCCGGGTCTGGGGCGCCATCGGGGTCGGGTCCCGGCACGAACGGCTGCCCGAGGACAGCGAGCAACGGCTGGCCGACTTCACCGAACTCGTCGCGACCGCCATCGCCAACGCCGAGAGCCGCGCCGAGGTGACCACCTCACGCGCGCGGGTCGTCGCCGCCGCCGACCAGGCACGCCGGCGCATCGAGCGCGACCTGCACGACGGCGCCCAGCAGCGGCTGGTCGCCCTGGCGCTGCAGCTGCGCGCGGCGCAGGCGGCACTGCCACCCGAGCTCGACGGGCTCGCCGCGCAGCTCGACCGGGCCGTCGCCGGGGCGAGAAGCGCGGTGGACGAGCTGCGCGAGATCTCACACGGCATCCACCCGGCGATCCTGACCGAGGGCGGCCTCGGCCCGGCACTGCGCACGCTCGCGCGCCGCTCACCGATCGCGGTCGACCTCGACGTGCACGCCGTGGGGCGGCTGCCCGAGCAGGTCGAGGTCAGCGCCTACTACATCGTCGCCGAGGCACTGACCAACGCGGCCAAACACGCCCGCGCCTCGACCGCCACGGTCACCGTCGAAGCGGACACCGCACACACCGTCCTGCGCGTCGCGGTGCGCGACGACGGCATCGGTGGCGCCGATCTCACCCTCGGTACCGGACTGGTCGGCCTCAAGGACCGGGTCGAGGCACTCGGCGGCCGGATCGTGCTCCACAGTCCCCGCGGCACAGGGACCAGCCTGTCCGCGGAGCTCCCCCTCACCGCGGCGGACGGCGACCCCACCCACCGCTAGCCGATTGGGACTGTCGGCCCCCCGTACCGGGTCATGTGGCCCTGCTACGGCCGGTGGCCAGGTGGTCGGCTGTGGCCTGTCGTCGCCGTCGGTGCGGCGGGTCTGGAGGGTTCGCGTCGATGGCGGATGTTGCGGTGCCTACGCCGGTAGGCGTCGATGACGGGGTCGCGGAGCCGGGCACGCTGACCGGCGACCGCCAAGGGCCGTGGCAGCGTCTCGTCCTGTTGCTGTTCGTCGGGGTGCCGTCGCTGGCCGTGCCCGCCGCAGTGTGGGTCGCGTGGGGATGGGGCGTGCACTGGCGGGACCTGGTGATCGCCGCCGTGCTCTACGTGGTGACCGGGTACGGGATCACCGCCGGTTTCCACCGGCACTTCACCCACGGCTCGTTCCGGGCCCGCCGCGGGCTGCGGATCGTGCTGGCGATCGCCGGCAGCATGGCGATCGAGGGCCCGGTGGTCCGGTGGGTGGCCGACCATCGGATGCACCACCAGTTCTCCGACCGCGCCGGCGACCCGCACTCGCCCTGGCGGTACGGCACGTCGGCCCGGGCGGTGGCGAAGGGGCTCGGCTGGGCGCACGTCGGCTGGCTGTTCGAGCCCGCCCAGGCGTCGCAGCACCGGTACGCGCCGGACCTGCTCGCCGACCGGGACGTCGTGCGGGTGTCCCGGCTGTTCCCGCTCTGGGTCGCGGTCTCGCTGCTGTTGCCGGCCGCCTGCGGCGGGCTGCTCGCGATGTCGTGGCAAGGTGCCCTGACCGGCTTCTTCTGGGGCGGACTGGTCCGGGTCGGCGTGCTGCACCACGTGACGTGGTCGGTCAACTCGATCTGCCACGTCTTCGGCAAGCGGCAGTTCGCCTCACGTGACCGCTCCACCAACGTGTGGTGGCTCGCCCTGCCGTCGCTGGGGGAGTCGTGGCACAACCTGCACCACGCCGAGCCGACCAGTGCCCGGCACGGGGTGCTGCGCGGCCAGCTCGACCCCAGCGCCCGCCTGATCCGCATCTGGGAGGCGGTCGGGTGGGCGTGGGACGTGCGCTGGCCCGACCCGGCCCGGATCGTGGCGAAGCGGGTGTCCTGATGCGGATCACCGGAACCGGCCACGCCGGCATGCTGATCGAGACCGCGGCCGGCAGCATCCTGTGCGACCCGTGGGTCAACCCGGCGTTCTTCGCCTCCTGGTTCCCGTTCCCCGACAACTCCGGGCTGGACTGGGACCGGCTGGGCCGCTGCGACTACCTGTACGTCTCGCACCTGCACCGCGACCACTTCGACGCGGAGAACCTGCGCCGGCACGTGTCGAAGCGGGCCACCGTGCTGCTGCCCGAGTACCCCACCCGCGATCTCGAGGACGAGCTGCGCGAGCTGGGCTTCACCTCGTTCCTGCGGACCCGCGACAACGAGCCCGTCACGCTCGACGGCGGGCTGACCGTCATGATCCAGGCGCTGGTGTCGCCCACCGACGGGCCGATCGGCGACTCGTCGCTGTGGGTCGAGCACGACGGCGTGCGGCTGCTCAACCAGAACGACGCCCGCCCGCGCGACCTGACCACGTTCGCGGCGCTCGGCCACGTCCACGCGCACCTGCTGCAGTTCTCCGGCGCGATCTGGTACCCGATGGTGTACGAGCTGCCCGAGGCCGCCAAGCGGGCGTTCGGCGTGCAGAAGCGGGACCGGCAGTTCGACCGGACCCTGCGATACATCGACGAGCTGGCGGCCGACTGGGTCTTCCCGATCGCCGGGCCGCCGTGCTTCCTCGACGACGAGCTGTGGCCGAACAACGACCTCGGCACCGACAAGGGCAACATCTTCCCCGACCAGCAGGTGTTCATCGACCACTACGAGGGTCTCGGCCGCCGCAACGGCGTCGTCCTGCTGCCCGGCACGACGGCCACGGTCACCGTCGACGCCTGCGACGTCACCCAGCCGGTCCCGGACGTGCCGGCGTTCTTCGCCGGCAAGGAGACATACCTGCGCGAGTACCAGCGGCGGCAGCGCCCGGCGATCGAGGCGGCCAAGGCGTCGTGGCGGCATCCGGAGCTCGACGTCCTCGCGGAGCTGCGCCGGCGGCTGCATCCGCTGCTCGCGGAGAGCGACCGCATCGTCGGCGGCATCGGCGGCCCGGTCCGCCTCGAGCTGACCGACGACGCCGACCGGGTCACCGAACAGATCCTGTTCGACTTCCCCGCCCGGGAGATCCGCCACGCCGCCGACGAGAAGGTGCGCTACCGGTTCCGCACCGCCCGGCGCCTGGTCGAGCATCTGCTGTTCACCGGTGAGGCGGACTGGGTCAACAGCCTGTTCCTGTCGTGCCGCTTCACCGCGGCCCGCATCGGCCAGTACAACGAGTACCTCTACACCTTCTTCAAGTGCCTCACCCCCGAACGCCTGCACTACGCCGAGGCCTGGTACGCCGAACAGGACACCGACGACGAGGACATCACCCTCGACGACTGGATCGTGCAGCGGCACTGCCCCCACCTGAAGGCGAACCTGGCCCGGTTCGCCCGGCTCGACGACGCCGTCCTGACCTGCCAGATGCACGGCTGGCGCTTCGACCTGCCCACCGGCCGCTGTCTCACCACCGCCGGGCACCCGATCCGGGCCAGCCGCATCGACGCCGGCCTGCACGCCGCCGACCACGCCGCCGACCATGCCGCCGACCATGCCGCGGGAGGCGCCGCATGACCGCCCTGACGCCGAAGCCGATCGTCACCCGCCCCTGGCCGGTACGCCAGGCGCCCCGCGGCTCCGCCCTCGTCCGGCTCGTGCGCACCACCGACGCGAAACAGATCGGGCTGATGTACCTGGTCACCTCGTTCGCGTTCTTCCTCGTCGGCGGGATCATGGCGCTGCTCATGCGGGCCGAGCTCGCGCAGCCCGGCCTGGCGTTCCTCTCGCCCGAGCAGTACAACCAGCTGTTCACCATGCACGGCACGGTGATGCTGCTCTTCTTCGCCACCCCGGTCGTGTTCGCCTTCGCCAACTACATCGTGCCGCTGCAGATCGGCGCGCCGGACGTGTCGTTCCCCCGCCTGAACGCGTTCTCCTACTGGCTGTTCCTGTTCGGTGGATCACTGACCCTGATCGGGTTCGCCACCCCGGGCGGCGCGGCGGACTTCGGCTGGTTCGCCTACGCCCCGCTGACCAGCGCCGCGAACTCACCCGGCGTCGGTGCGAACCTGTGGATCGTCGGTGTCGCCCTGTCCGGGCTGGGCACGATCCTCGGCTCCGTCAACATGGTCACGACCATCATCACGCTGCGCGCACCGGGCATGACGCTGTTCCGGATGCCGATCTTCACCTGGAACATCCTGGTCACCGCGGTGCTCGTCCTGCTGATCTTCCCGTTCCTCGCCGCCGCCGCGTTCGCGCTGCTCGCCGACCGGGTGCTCGGCGCGCACGTCTTCGACCCCGCCACCGGCGGGCCGGTGCTGTGGCAGCACCTGTTCTGGTTCTTCGGCCACCCCGAGGTCTACGTCATCGCGCTGCCGTTCTTCGGCATCATCTCCGAGATCGTTCCCGTGTTCAGCCGCAAACCGCTGTTCGGGTACAAGGGCATGGTCGTCGCCACGCTCGCCATCGCCGGGCTGTCGATGAGCGTGTGGGCCCACCACATGTACGCCACCGGCCAGGTCCTGCTGCCGTTCTTCGCGCTGCTGACGTTCCTCATCGCGGTACCGACCGGGATCAAGTTCTTCAACTGGATCGGGACCATGTGGCGCGGCCAGCTGACGTTCGAGACCCCGATGCTGTTCGCGATCGGCTTCCTCGTCACGTTCCTGTTCGGCGGGCTGTCCGGGGTGCTGCTCGCCAGCCCGCCGATCGACTTCCACGTCTCCGACAGCTACTTCGTGGTGGCCCACTTCCACTACACGCTGTTCGGCACCATCGTGTTCGCGGTCTTCGCCGGCGTGTACTTCTGGTTTCCCAAGATGACCGGCCGGATGCTCGACGAACGCCTGGGCAAGGTGCACTTCTGGCTGACCACGATCGGCTTCCACACCACGTTCCTGGTCCAGCACTGGCTCGGCAACGCCGGCATGCCGCGCCGCTACGCCGACTACCTCGCCACCGACGGGTTCACGACCCTCAACGTCGTGTCCACCGTCGGATCGCTCATCCTCGGCGTCTCCACCCTGCCCTTCCTGTACAACGTGTGGAAGTCGTACCGCGCCGGGCGCGTGGTGGAGGTCGACGACCCCTGGGGGTACGGCAACTCCCTGGAGTGGGCCACCTCCTGCCCGCCGCCGCTGCGCAACTTCGACCGCATGCCGCGGATCCGTTCCGAACGCCCGGCCTTCGACGCCAGGTTCCCGGAGCACTCCGAGAGCCGGGAGTGAGCGGCGCGACCGGGAGGGTTCACGCCGTCGGCAGCCGGCTGCGGAGGCGGTAGACGTAGTCCTCCCGGTCGCGCCGGCCGGCCGGCCCCGGGCCCTCCCGGGGGATGAACAGGTTGGCCTCCGAGCGGGTCCACTCGCGCGACGCGTACCGCTCGAGGATGCGCCACTCGCCGTCGCGCCGCTCCACCAGGTCGACGTAGCGGAAGCCGCTGGTGAAGTTCAGCTGCGGGCTGTCGGCCGGCGTGCCCCAGTGCACGGCCATGCCGTAGGTCTCGGACAGCGCACGGGATCCCGCGAACTCCACGAGGTGGTTCGCGACCAGGTGCATCGTCCCGTCGAAGCCGCGCAGCTTCGGCTCCACCCAGACGACGTAGTCCTCGACGGGGCCGTCGAATCCGGTGTGATGGTCGATCGCGCCGTCGTGGTAGCAGGACCGCACGAGGTCCATGTCCAGCCGGTCGACGCCCCGGCAGTACCGGCACACCAACTCGCGGATGGCGGCCCGGTCGGATTCCTCACTCGTCATCGCAGCTCCCTCGGCATCGGGTCGACTCTCCGCTAAGCTACCAAGCACTTGCTTGGTTCGGAAATCCGTTGGCAGGAAACGAAGTGGAGACGCCATGGCGCGGTTGGGGTTCAACCTGATGGGCGTGGACGAGCTCTACGGCGGGCGGTTCAGCGGCGTCCTCGAGGCGGCGACCCTGGCCGACCGGGCCGGCGTCGACCTGCTCGTGCTGCCCGACCACGTGACGATCAGCGAGCAGGCCCACCGCGACCGGGTGGCCGTCGGCTTCCCGTACCCGATCTCGACCAACTGGTTCGAGCCGCTGACCGCGCTCGCGGCGGTCGCCACCGTCACCGAGCATGCCCGCCTCGGCACCAACGTGCTCGTCGCGCCGATCCGTCCGGCGGTCCTGCTGGCCAAGCAGCTCGCGACGCTCGACGTCATCTGCGGCGGGCGGCTCGACGCGGGCCTCGGCGCGGGCTGGCAGGTGGAGGAGTACCGGGTCACCGAGCGGCCGTTCGAGGGGCGCTTCGGCTACATCGAGGAGCAGGTCGCCGTCTGCCGGGCGCTGTGGGCCGGTGGGCCCGCGGCCCATGCGGGCCGGCGGCTGGACTTCACCGACCTGCACAGCATGCCGGTGCCGGTGCAGGGCGCCGACCTGCGGCTGTCGTTCGGCTTCAACCCGACCCCGCGGGCGATCGAGCGCATCGTGCGCCTCGGTGTCGGTTGGTGGGCGGCCCCGATGCCGGTCGAGGCCGTGCGGGCGGCGGTCGCCGGTATCCGCGCGGAGTGCGAGCGCGTCGGCCGCGATCCGGCCTCGGTCACCGTCACCGCGGCCACGACGCTGGTCGCGCACGGCCGGACGGCCGAGGAGGTGGGCGCGATGCCGGTCGTGGAGGAGGCGCAGGCGTTGTGGGACGCGGGCGCCGACTGCGTCATCGTGCACCCGCTCGCGTTCGTCCGGTCGGCCGAGGAGCTGCCGGGCTTCCTGCGGCCGCTTCTCGAGGCCCGGGACGCCCGGGACGCCCGGGACGCTCACCACTCGAGCACGACCTTGAGCTGACCGGCGCGCGGTGCGGCGGCCCGCTCGTAGGCCTCCTGGGCGCGGGCCATCGGCAGCCGGTCGGTGACGTAGGCGTCCACGATGGACGGATGCTCCCGCAGGTACCGCTGGGCGAGCCGCAGCACGCGCTGGCGGTCCTTGGTGGTGCCGGCCCGCAGCGTCAGGTCCTTGCGGAAGAACGTGTGCATCGGCACCGGGTAGACCAGGTCGTCGGGCACCCCGAAGTAGTACACCAGGCCGCCGTCGGCGACCGCGTCGACGGCGCAGGCGAGGGTGCCGACCTGGTGCCCGATGGACTCGACGACGACCTGCGGCCGGTCGCCGGCGCCGAGCGACCCCGCCCACCGGTCGCACGAGGCCCGGACGAACTCGTCGACGCCGAAGGTCCGCGCCTCGGCCGACCGGTCGACGCGGTCGACGCCGACCACGTGGGCCGCCCCGCCCATCGACTTCAGCACGTGGCTGAACAGCATGCCGATCGGCCCCTGGCCCAGGACGGCGACCCGCTGCCCGGCCACGTTCCCCATCCGCTCGACCGCGTAGATCACACAGGCCAGCGGCTGCGCGACGACCGCCTCGGCCGGCGTCAGCGCGCCGTCGTCGGGCACCAGCGAGTCGCCTTCGGTGACGACGAACTCCGCGATCGCGTCCTGGCCCAGCGCCCAGCCCACCGCGGTGGTGCCGGGCTCGAAGGCGGGGTGGCGGGAGGCGAGCACGTCGCCGACGACCTCGTGCATCGGGCAGCCCGCGCCGGGCGGCGCGCCGTCCGGGTGGTTGCCCAGCCCGCCCTGGCGCTGGATGGCGCCCCGGAACAGCGGCATGTCGCTGCCGCAGATCGCGCCGGCGCGCACCCGCAGCAGCACCTCGCCGGGGGCGAGGGCCGCCGCCGTCGGCGCCGGGACGCGGACGTCGGCGAACGTCGACGGCGCCACGAGCTGCGCGGCCCACATGTCACTCATCGCTGTGCTCCTCCAGAGAAGCTGCCGGGGGGGGGCAGGCGCGCCCCCCCCCCCCGGGCGACACGCCAAGAAAACAACGACATAGGGAGGAAAACAAAGGAC
>NZ_JBEXCY010000190.1:0-23079 GCF_040605515.1 Dactylosporangium sp. NPDC005572
CCCTGCCCCAACCGGAGGCAGGTAACCACCGCTCCATCAAAGCGGGGGAAGCTCACGGTCCGCACCACGGGATTGCGGTGCCACATTGCGTGCAAGGAAGGCCGCTTCATGCCAGCGCATCATAGATTCGCAGGGGCAATTCGGCCATCATCGCAACGTCTACGGCCACCGCGTCGCCCAGTTGCGTCGCGGTCACCCGTTCGACAACGAACATCTTCGACAGTCGCACCGTACAGGTCCAGATGGTCCCTGAAATGCGAAGCGGACCGATCAGCGGCCCGACGTCAGTAGGTTGAGTGCGCCACGGACTCCGATGCTGCGCAGCATGGCAGCAACGTCCTCAACAAACCAGGCGTGGGCGATCTTGCGATCGCGGAGGGTGTAGACGCCGACGCCGTTCCAGGCGCCGCTCCGGCTGCGGAACGGCAGGATGCCGAACAGGCGCCCGACACGCTGGCCGCTGTTGGTGAACTGCACGACAACCGTGTCGTCGCGCTCGAAGACGTCATGCACTGTCAGGTGCAGATCGACCCACCGGCTGCCGCCGGATGCGGAGCCCATCATCTTCTTGTACGCCTCGATACCGCGCCGCTCACCGAGGCTGCCTCCCTCCCAGACTAGATCCTCGTGCCACAAGGAGTCGATCAAGTCGAGGTGACCACCGTTGACCACTCCGTCGATGAAGCGCATCACCACGGAGACATTGCCCTCGGTACCGAATCCCTCTGGTTGTGCTCCTGCACTACCCATGTCACCGCTCCACTAATATCAACTAGTTGGTTGACTCCGCGTTCGATGGCACAACTGTCGCGATGAGCTGCTACTATACCCTAGTCAAACATCCCGAGGCCAGCATACCAACCGTTCAGTCGGAGGTTCGGCACCATGTCGCCACAGGCCATAAGCAAAGCAGATGCGCGCGAGGCACGCCGGTTCCAGCGCGCCTTCCCAATCATGATGAAAATCCTGTGGTCCAGCCGCGATTTGGAGTTTGCAACCAAACGCATCGCTCAGCCTGAGCGACTGGAGATCCCTACCCGGCATGGCCGGATCGCCGCATTGGTCTACAGCCCGACCAGCCAGGACCGCGCGGCCCTAGCCCGTGACGGCCAACGACCGCCGCTGCATCTGCTCATCCACGGTGGGGCCTTCATCATCCGCGCGCCGTGGCAGGAAGGCAGCGTCGCCCGCTACCTTGCCTCCGAACTGAACACAGCCGTGATCGTGCCGGACTATGACACCGCACCTGACGTACGCTGGCCGGTCGCGGAAGAACAGAACTACGATGTTTACCGGTGGATTCTCGACAACGGCGCCGCCTACGGCTGGGACCTCTCCCGGCTCACGATCGGCGGCGCGAGCGCGGGCAGCAAGTTCGCGATGAGCGTCGTCGCACAGGCCATCAACGACGGCGTGCAACTGCCAGCCGCTCTGACCTCCGAGTTCGGCTGTGCCGACCTCTCCCGCCCCGACGACACTCGCACCAGCGCGATCAAGAACCCGATCGTATCGAAACGGATGATGGGCCTGGCCCGCCGCACCTACTTCCTCGGCGCCGACCCGCTGCACCCCGGCGTGTCAGTCGCCCTGCACCCGCGCCTCGCCGAGTTCCCACCCACCCTGATCATGACGGGCGAACACGATACGCTACGCCATGAAATGAACGATCTCGCCGCTGACCTGAACCAACGAGGGGTCAACGTTACCCACCGCCAGTTCCCAGGCGTCGACCACGGCTTCACCCACAACAAACCGGTCGACATCGCGCGGGAGGCTGTCTTCACGATCGGCGACCATCTGCGCGCCGCACACACGCGCTCCGCCACCCTGGCATCACCTGGCCGTGACACGAGGAGAGGGCATCCACATGCCAGGTGATTCGGAAGGAACGCGTCAGCGTTTGATCAATGCAGCCATCGCCGAGTTCACAGCACACGGCATCGCCGGCGCCCGCGTCGACCGGATCGCCGCAGCGGCCCAGTCGAACAAAGCACAGATTTACCAGTATTTCACCAACAAAGACGGCCTCTTCGACGCAGCCTTCAACGCCCTCGTCGTCACCTCAATCCAAGATGCCCCGATCGACCCCCTGGACCTGCCCGAATACGCCGGACGCCTGTTTGACAGCTACGAAAGGCGCCCCGAGTTGCTACGCATGGCCACCTGGTACCGACTCGAACGCGGCGGCACTACCGCACCTCTGGAGCCCGTCGTCGACAACATCCGCGACAAGCTCAACGTCATCGCCGCAGCCCAAGCCCGCGGCGACCTCTCCTGCAGCGACGATCCCGTCATCATCCTGGGACTCGTCCTGCACCTCGCCCAGATCTGGTCCTCCGCCCCGCCCGAGTTCGCAGTCTTCATCCCCCGGCTCTCCCGGGCCCAGCGACGCGCCGCACTCGTCGACGCAGTCCGCCGCATCCTCACGTACTAGCCCTGGTCTTTCGCGGGACTGTAGAACGAACGGCTCTGACACGGAGACGGTGGTAGCGGTTGGTCTACGTGAGCAGGATCCGTTGGCGCAGGAGGGAGAAATTCGGCTCGGCCGTACATCTGCCGTTTGAGGAGTTTGACCTTGAGGTTCGCGCCTTCGGTAGGCCCGTTGCTGTAGGGCAGTGTCAAGCCTGCCACGACCGCGGGCCGATCCATCCGCAGACCGTGGACGAACGCGTGCGGTCCGGCAGGGTCGCCATTGTCCACTGTGGTCGTCCAGGCGTCGAGGGTCGGACCACGGCGGCGGGTGCGGATGTCGGCGAACTCGCGAACCCGTTGCGCCAGCATGGCTAGGTGCGGGCACGCGGCCAGCAGGTCGTGAAGGTAGCCGCGGCGCTCGGCGAGCAGGTCGTCGGGTCGCACCATGAGCCAGCCAACGAGCCGGCGCGGTGCCGGCGCGGCCCTGGTTGAGGTAGCGCGCCAGCAGGTTTGCGCTGCCGGCGGTGTAGCCCAGCTCGCGGATCTCGGCCAGCAGCCGGGCCACCGCGACACCCGGTTCCTCGGCGCGGCGGCGGAGATGACCGCGGCACGGGTCAACCACACCATTGCGTACGGGACACGGTCACACCCAGTCGCGACAGCACAGCCGCACCCACCCGGCCGACCACGCTCACAGCCAGGTCCGCGATCAACGCGGTCAGCTGCCAAGTCCGTCGAGCCCACCTCTGCGCCAGCGCGGGAGCCTGCTCCCGGAACGTCCGCCGCCCACAACCGCTGGACTGGCACACCAGACCCCGGACCCGCAGCTCAACCGCCACACCACGGCCAGCCGCCGGACTTGATACACATCCACCCGCTCCGACAACTGGTCACACTCGGGACAGGCCACTGCGACAGACGGCGTCCGGGCCCGCACGACCAGCCCCGACCCATCCTCCATCACCTCATCGATCAACAAGGAGGACAGCCGCGGCAACACCTTGATCACGTCGGAGGCACACCAGCGTGGAGCGTGCCCTACCATCACCGACCATTAAGGACAGACCCCACCACCGGTCACCGCGTCAGAGCCGATCCGCGCATCGCGGGCTGGGCGGACCAGATCCTGACCCCGATCGACGACAGCATCGCCGAAGGCGCCCTGCCCGCCACCGTTCGGTCCTTCACCGCCCTGCACGAACTGCGACGCCAACGATCTACTTACCGACGTCGGCGTCCCGTACGACGGCACCGATGCCGTCTCGAACTCATCGCCGCTCTGCAGGACCCGGTCACGACGCTGCTGCAGGCACTCAATCGGCCCTGGTGCGCGTACGACACCTGCCGCTATCCCGGCCATGACCACACCACCACTCGGTCCGACGACGGCAGCGACCTGGACACCCGGGTCCCGAAGCCCCGCCTGCACTGCTGCTGGCGTGCCCATTACGACGACAAGCTCGGCGACGACCGCCATGACAACCCCGACGCGCCGAGAGTTTCCTGACGCGCAGCCAGCACTGACGTCCCGGCCATCGCCGTGAACCCGTCCCTGCCCGCGAACCCATCGGTCCGGCCGGGCTGATGCCGACCTCCACGAGAAATATGAGTCGCCACCGACGACCCGCACGACCCTGTTGGTCTTCGCCGCAGCGCCGCCTGCAGCCACGCCGCACATGCAACGGCATTCATTGACACAAACCGATGTATATTGGCCACCATGTTGCGATTGCCGCCTCTCGCCGGCCTGATGGCCGATCCCGACGTCGACACCACCGACGACGCGCGGATGCTCGACCGATACCTGCGGTCCGGGCACGCCCTGCCACCACTGCCGATGTCGATCGGCGACCCCTACCTGCTCGGTGGGGCGTTGCCAGCTGGACTGGCGGCGTACGAACAGCAGGCGCCGCAGCACCTCGCAGGATACAGCCGGACACCGGCCGGCCTGCCCGAGTCGCGCCGGTCGATCGCGGCGGACACCGTGCGGTCCGAGCGGCTGGACGAGCACGCGAGCCTCGGTGCGGACTTCGACCTGCATCTCACCTCCGGCACCGGCACCCGCGGCATCATGGGCGACTTCGCCAGGCACCTGCTCGGCACCGACGGTGACGGCCGGACCCCGGCGGTGTTGTGCGCCTACCCGACGTGGGACTACGCCGGCGTGTTCGAGCCGCTCGGCTACGAGATGGCGTACTGGCCGTTGCGCGCCGAATACGCCTGGATCCCCGACCCGGCCGATATCGAGCACGCGCTGGCCAGGCTCGACGCCGACTCCCGCCGACGGCTCGCACTCGTCGTGGTGAACACGCAGCACAACCCGACCGGCGCGACCTGGCCGGAGAGCGTGCTGGCAACGCTGTTCGAGGCCGCCACCGCCCGCGGCGCGGGAATCCTGCTCGACGACGCCTACCGCCGGGTGGTCACCGACGACGCCGACGACGTCTCCGCGCCAGCGGCCCTGCTCGGACACTTCGCGCGCACCGGCGCGCCGGAGCGGGCACGGCGCCGGTGGTGCCGCGTGGAGTCGTTCGGCAAGGTGTTCGCCTGCAACGACTGGGGCATCGGTACTGTCATGGCCCACCCCGAGACGTTGCGTGCCATCGCGCGGCACACCATCCAGTGGGCCTTCCCACGCGGGGCGCGCCGGCAGTGGGCGATGGCGCGCTGGCTGGCCGACCCCGCGTGCGCCCGCTACGTTGCCGGGCAGCGCGCCGCCCTCGGCCACCACCGGTCCCTGTGGGCCAAGTCGCTGGTCGGGCTGGGCTGGCCACGGGAGCTCACCGCCACCGGGACCACGACACCGTATTTCCTGGTCGCGGTACCGCCCGCGTTCCGCGCCCGGCCGGACGGCATCGACGCCTGGCGCCGTGACCTGCTGGACCGCACCGGGCTGCTGTTCTCGCACGCGTCGATCACGATCGACGGCACCGACGCCGGCGTGGCGTTCCTGCGGGCGTACCTGGGCGGCGGCGAGGACGTCGTGGTCGAGGCGATCCGGCGACTGGAGGACGCCGGGATCCGCTACCACTGAGCCCTTTCCAAGCTGATCTCGCAGCTCAGGGTAGGTGCAGCGGGCCGGTGATCGATAGGTGCGAGGCTCCAGGTAGGACAGCTGTCGACCAAGACCCGAAGCCCCGACCGGGAGCCTCGCCATGCTGTCCTACCCCGCCACGATCCCGTTGTCCACCCGAACCCCGACCCACCACGCCGAACGCATCCGCGGCCACCGCAAGCAGCGCCGATCCCGGTGGCGACGCCTCGAGCCGGCCGCCAAGCCCTGCTCGCCCTGGCCCATCTGCGCAACGGCGACACCTACACCCGCCTCGCTGCCGGCTTCGAGATCGGGGTCGCCACCACCTGGCGCTACGTCCAAGAAGCGATAGCCCTGCTCGGCGCGGCCGCCGACGATCTGGACACCGCGATGCAGCGCATTCTTACCCTGGCCTACGCGACCCTGGACGGCACGCTGATCCCGATCGACCGCGTCGCAGACCAGAGGGCCTACTACTCGGGTCAACACCGACGCCACGGCGTGAACGTCCAAGTCATCGCCGACCCCGCCGGCCGGCTGATCTGGGCGTCCGCATCGCTGCCCGGCGCCACACACGACCTGACCGGCGTCCGCACCCATTGACCTTCGCTGACAAGGCATACCGAGGCGCTGGCGGCACCATCCGGACACCATTCAAACGCCACCGCTACCGGCCGAAGCTGTCCCGCCGCCAGAAGGCCGTCAACCGCTCACGCGCCCGCATTCGAGCCCGCGGCGAATGCGCCAACGCCACCCTCAAGACCTGGAAGGTCTTGGCCAAGCTGCGCTGCTGCCCACGCCGAGCGACCGCGATCGTGCAGGCAATCCTCGTCCTGCACCACGTCGAAACCAACCGCTACCCAGATGAAAAGGCTCACTGAACGTTCACGTGTGAACGCACTCGACGACATCGACCTGCGGCAGCCGGGTCGCCGGCTCGCGGATGGCCAGGCCGGAGCCGTGGACGAGCGCGGCCAGCTCGCTCATGGTTCGGTTGCCGCCGCCGGTGAACGAGAACACCAGCAGGTCGTCGAGGACCGCCGACTGTGCGCGGGGTGTCGCCGTGGGCCGGTCGGGGACGATCTGCTCGAGGATCAGAAGGCGGCTCCCCTCCCCCATCGCCGCCCGGCACGACCGCAGCAGCGCGGTCGCCTCTGCGTCGCCCCAGTCCTGCAGGACGTACTTCAGCAGGTACACGTCGCGCCCTGCCGGGACGCCCTCGAAGAAGTCGCCGGTGACGACCGCGCACCGGTCCGCCACGCCCTCCGCGTCGAGGAGGCGCTGCGCCGCTGGCCGTACCTCGGCCCGCTCGAAGACGGTACCGCGCAGGTGCGGCCAGGCGTGCAGCAGCCGGGTCAGCATCCGGCCGTCGCCGCCGCCGATGTCGACGATGGTGGACACGTCCGAGAAGGTATACGCGCGGGCGAGCTCGTCACCGATGCCGACGGAGTTGGCGGACAGGTCCCGCACGAACAGCTCCCCGAGCGGCGGGCGGTCGCCGAAGAACTCATACATCGTTCGCTTGTGCGCCGCCTCGAACGCGCAACCGCCGTCGAGCAGCGCGGTGCCGAGATCTTCGAACACCCGGAACAGGTCGGGGTGTCCGAGCTGCAGTGACCGGTGGTGGAGCGAGCCGGGCGTGTCCCGGCGCAGAAGCGGCGTCAACGGCGTCTGCCGCAGCTCGCCGGCGTCGTCGATGGCGAGTAGGCCGAATGCGGCCCAGGCCCGCACGATGCGTAGCAGGTTGGGCAGGGCTACGCCGGTGTCTCGCGCGAGGTCCTCGGCGCTGCGGGGGCGCTCGCTCAGGAGGTCGGGCAGCCCGAGGCCGACGCCTGCCGAGACGACCTGCGTCGTGATGACGCCGGACAGCAAGGACAGGACGGCAGTCGTACCGGCGAAGTCGGTGCGGTTAGGCAACGGGCACCCCATGGGTCTCGGCGTGGCTCGCGTGGGTCTCGGCGTGACCGGCGACGGTTTGGGCGCGGCGGGCGTGTGCCTCGGCGCGGGCCGCCCACAGCTTCGGGAACGGCGTGCGCAGCCGGCTCGTCAGGTATTCCAGGCCGGTCGTGCCGCCGCTCCCCGGACGGTCACCGATCATGCGGGTGACAACGTGGAGGTGGGTCGTCTGCCAGCTCCAGACCCCCTGGGCCAGCTCGGCGAGAGCCTGCGACATCCGGAACATCGGGTCGCCGCGCAGCCCGCCGACGACCAGCTCGGTCAGGTCGCGACCGGAGCGGTCGAGCAGCCGCAGGTAGCCCTCGAAAAGCGGTTCGGTCCCGTCGCCGTTCAGGCCGAGGATCGCCCGCAGCCGGTGGAAATGCGCGGACTGGGCGCCGCTCGCCGTGCCGAGCCGCTGCCGGAACGCAGCGAAGCACTCGACCGGCAGCCGCCCGAGCAGCTCGGCCTGCTGACGCAGCGTCACCAAGCAGTCGGTCGCCCGGCCCACGCTCTCCAGCCAGTCCTCCACGTCGCCGTCCGGCGTGGCCAGGCACTCGACCGCGGCGTCGAGCTCCAGGACCGCTTGCCGCAACAGCAGCTCACTGCATTGATGTATAGCGATGAAGAAGTGTTCCGCACGGAACGTCCTGAGGTCGTCCGGCGGGGTCAGGGGCTGCTGCAGGGACATGAGCTCTGGAATTCGGAGGTAGCCGGCATAGCTCGGGCCGCCCGTGGCCGGACGCAGGTGCGAATACACGATTCGACAAACCCCTTCCGTCTCTGCTGACCGCCGACGATATCCGAGCTGCAGCACTGGGACAAGGTTCCTGTATTCTCAATCATCATTGTCACATGTCGATTAAATATTTTTGATTTACATCGTCGCTTATAACTGCGAGAAGATACGGTGGTTGTGTTACACTTCAGGAACACGGCGCAGCGGCCCGGCGAGGCGCTCAGCCTGCACCGCTCAGCCGCGGCTGGCGCTCGAGGATCCCCGCTCGGGAAGCAATCCCCCAGGTACTCGGTGGTGACGCCGAACCGGTCGCTGGCGACCTGCTTGATCGCGGAGCGGCGGCGAGGTCCGTGGAGGCGGTCGACGTCCTCGCCGGTGTTCGACTTGCCGCCGATGTTGTTCATGGCGATGGCGAGCGTCTCGTGGCCTCGGCCGAGATCGAGCCGTACGACATCGCGCCCGTGGCGAACCGCTTCACGATCTCGGTCGCCGGCTCCACCTCGTCGAGCGGCACGGCCGCCGCACGCCGTGGCGCACCTCGAAGAGCCCGCGCGACGCCCCAGCCTCGGCCCCGCCTTGCCCGCCGCTGGTCGGTGAGCTCGTAGGAGCCGGGCCTGCTCACACCGCTCCCGGACGGCAAGCAGATGTTCTATGGCCCATAAGGTGATCCCCGCGTGCTGGAATCGAGGGTTGGCGGCCGCGGCAGGAGAGATGACACCAGCGCCGGACCGGGTGACGCAGTCGTTGCGCACCCAGCGGATCGAGACGCCCTCATCGTTGTATGCGAACTCGGGCACACAGTTCAAGATCTCCCGCAAGAGGGCGTGCCGCTGGAGCCAAACGAGGAAAACCACCGACGCGGCAGTCGTGCACCGGTTGACCGGGGTCGCACTTTGCCGAAGTATCGGGCCCGGGCGGGCGACCGTCGGACTCCGGTCATCCGGCTCGCCCCGGCGGCAGGCGTGCCTGAACGCCTGTTACCGGACCCGGTCAGGCGAGCGCGTCTAGTTGATCGACGTGGACCGCACCGAGGAGCGGCTCTCCGGCGATGAACCGTTCGACCTCACCGACGGCGAACACGCCCAAGCGCCGGATCTCGCTGCCTTGCACGCCGGCCAGGTGCGGTGTAATCCAGACGTTGGGCAGATCGAAAAGGAGATGCCCGACGGGAAGCGGCTCGGGCTCGGTGACATCCAGGTATGCGTCGATACGGCCTGTTGCACACTCACGGGTGAGCGCATCGGTGTCGACAAGCGAGCCCCGCGCCGTGTTCACCACGATGGCCCCGTCCGGCAACAATTTCAGCCTTCGCCCATCGACCATATGGCGCGTCTGCGGAAGCTGTGGAGCGTGCAGCGTCAGTACGTCGCTGCGGCGGCACAATTCGTCGAGATCGACCAGCTCGGCACCGAGCCTTCCGGCCTGCACTGAGTCCAGGTACGGGTCGGTGACCAGCACGCGGAAGCCAGCGGCGACAAGCCTGACGATCAACCGGCGGCCGATCCGGGATGCACCCACCACACCGACCACGCGCCCGTCATTGCCGGCCCGTTGCCCGAAGCTCGCGAACCGACCCGCAGCGTATTCCAGCGCCAGACCGAACGCGCGCTTGCCCGCCAGTGTGATGACGGCGAGCGTGAAGTCGACGACCGGTTCGGCATTGGCATCCGCCGCTGACGATACGGCGATACCCCGGGCGAACACTTCGGGGCCTACGTGAGCTTTGATGGAGCCAGCTGCATGCACCACTACCCGCAGTCGCGGCGAGGCGTCGAGCATCTGCGCGGTCAGCGGCGGGCAGGACCATCCGGTTACCAGAACCTCGACTGTCTCCAGGCGGTGGAGTGTCCCTGGATCGGCGAAACTCTCCACCGCCTCCGTCCCGACGAGATCGATGCAACTGCCGAGCCGGGACATGAGGTCGTCCGGCAGTACGGCGGGGGCAAACACGCGGGACATCGCGATCATTCCGACAGGGCGTTCGGCCTTGCGCACGATGTCTCCAATCGTTGGCTGAGCAGATGTCGACGCTATTTGACTGCTCCGCTGACCAGGTCGATACGCCAGTACCGCTGCAGGGACAGGAACAGCGCGATCACTGGGACCACCGAGAGCAGCGTGCCGGTGATCACGAGAGAATAGAGGGACGCCTCAGCCGCGCCGTGACGCAACAGACTGTAGAGCCCGACTGTCAGCGGGAACTTGTCGTCGGTAGCGACCATAACGAAGGGCAGCAGGAAGTTGTTCCAGATCACAATAAATTGCAGGAGAAAGACCGTAATGAGGCCAGGAACCATGAGCTTCAGCCCGACGGACCAAAACAGCCGGAACTCGCTGGCGCCGTCGATGCGCCCAGCTTCCAGTATCGAGTCCTCGACCGCGGCTGCGGCGTAGATCCGGGACAGGTAGATGCCGTAGGGATTGAACAGTTGCGGCAGGATCACTCCCAGGTAGCTGTCGGTCAGTCCGACGTGCGACAGCAGAAGGTACTGCGGGATTGCGAGCACGATTTGCGGCAGCAGCACGCCAGACAGGATGACGTTGAAGAGCACGGTTCGCCCACGGAACGAGTACTTTGCCAGGGCGTATCCGGTGGCGGCTGAGATCGCGGAGGCGAGCACACCACCGACGAAGGCGTAGAGGAAGCTGTTCAACATCCAGCGCCAGAAGATGCCCCCGTGGTACGTGGACAGGTCGGTGATGTTCTGAACGAGGCCCCCGCCGAAACTTGGCAGGTAGGTCGCGGTGGAGAATAGTTCCGCCGGGGATTTCGTGGCTGCAACGAGGATCCAAAGCGTCGGCACGACGCAATAGGTCGCACCGAGCACGAGCACCACGGTGGGCAACAGGGTGCTGCGTCCCTTGCCCGATGTGCGCGTCGACCGTTCCGTCACGGTGCCGATGGCGGTCATCGTTCCTCCTGTGCGACCCGCGACTGCACCACACGCGCGGCGATGAATGAGATGATCAGTGCCGCGATCGCCAAGACGACCGAGATTGCCGCTGCGGAGTAGATGTCCGAGTTGACGAAGGCGTCGGTGTACACCTTCATCAGCGGTACCCAGGTGGACGAGATCGCGT
Organism: Dactylosporangium sp. NPDC005572; assembly: GCF_040605515.1. Classification (NCBI taxonomy): domain Bacteria; kingdom Bacillati; phylum Actinomycetota; class Actinomycetes; order Micromonosporales; family Micromonosporaceae; genus Dactylosporangium; species Dactylosporangium sp. NPDC005572. The sequence goes on from NZ_JBEXCY010000190.1 coordinate 11,202, forward strand.
TGGACAACGGCTTCAGGGTGTTGGGTTCGTTGAAGAGTTGAGCCGAGGCGAGCAGCGTGAACAGGGTGCACATGGTGATCGCGGGAAAGACGAGGGGTATCTTGATCCGCACCGCGATCTGGAACTCGGAACTTCCGTCCATGCGGGCCGCCTCGTAGATCTCCGGCGGGAGCGCACGAAGTGCGGTGAAGATGACGACCATGTTGAAGCCGACCGCTCCCCACACGGCGATGTTAGCGACCGAGGCGTAGACACCCGCGGCGCTGAAGTAGTTGATCCGATCGCCGCCGATGGGGCTGGTGGCAGGCAGGTACATGAAGCCCCACAGCAACGTGGCGATGACACCGGGCACTGCGTATGGCAGGAAAATCAGGAGCCGGGTAATCCTGGTGAACCTGGCTCGCGCTGTGTCCAGCAGCAGGGCGAAGAGCAACGCCAGTCCGATGGTCAGCGGGATCGTGATTGAGCCGACTGCAAGCATTCGCAGCACGCTCGACCACAGGTCAGAGTCGGACAGGACGTTGCGGTAGTTGCTCCACCCGACAAAGACGACCTTGGAGCCGGCACCCAGCAGGCCACCGGTTACCTTTCGGCCCTGGAAGCTGAGGAGTATCGCGTAGAGGCCGGGCGCCAGGACGAAGGACACGAACAGCAACGTGGCCGGTAGGACGAGCAAGTACGGCAGACCGTTACGTCGGGTAGCGCGCCGGCCCGGGAGCGGGGTAGGCCGCTCCCTGTCGGCGATGCCCGGCGGACCAGGTGTACCCGCAGGTGTTTGCGGGTGGATCGGTTCAGTCGTCGTCATCGTTCCGCTTCTATCATCGTCAAGACTGGGGTGTCCGGTGGCGTTGCGGACCCCGGCTGGCCGGGGTCCGCAACGGGTCTAGGCCGGTCCTAGCCGAGGGTGAAGCCGAGCTTCTTCATGTCGGCCGTCGTGTTGTCCTGCATGCTGTCAAGCGCGGCACTGAAGGAGCTGCCATTCTGCAGCGCCTGACCGAAGGCGTCGGTGTAGCCGCGGAAGGTGACGGTGACGTTCGGACCCCAGATTGAGAAGCTGCGGGCCGACGGTGCGACGCTCTTGACGATGCTGTAGAAGTCGGGCTGGTTGGGTACGAACGCGGGTGGCTGCTGCAGGATCGGCAGGGAGCGTCCCGACGTCGACGCCGGGTAGATGTTGATGTGCTGGACCTGGGCCGCGACGGCGACGTCGTCCGAGTTCAGCCACGAGACGAACTGTGCAGCCTGTGCAGGGTGCTTGGAGTCGGCGGTGACGGTCGTGGCCGAGCCACCCCAGATGCCGGTTGTTTTGTTCCCCGCGGTCCAGGCCGGCAGTGGCGCCACAGCCCATTTGCCCTTGGTCGATGGCGCGATCCCGCCGAGCTGGGCGGGGGCCCAGGCACCGGAGATCCATGTCGCGATGCTGCCGTCGTTCATCTGCTTGTTCCATTGCGGGGAGAACGACGGGTTCTTGAGGATGTCGCCCTTCTTGACCAGGCCTTCCCAGTAGTCGGCCACCTTCTTGGTCTCGGCACCGTTGATATTGACCTTCCAGGTGGTGCCGCTGGTGGTCCACCAGTCGGCGCCTGCCTGCTGAACCAGGCCTGCAAACCAGCCGGGGTCGGCTGCGTCGAAATTGGTCATCGCGACGTTGGGGGCCTTCTGGCGCAGGCTGGCTGCTTCCTGCGCGTACTGCTCCCAGGTCGTCGGCACGCTCAAGCCGTACTGTTGAAAGATGTCAGTGCGGTAGAAGAGCATGAGCGGGGCGACGTCCTGCGGGAGCCCGTACACCTTGCCCTCAAACTTGGTTGCGCTCAGCGTTGCGGCGTCGAAGTTCTGCACTGCTGTCTTGGTGTACTCGGTGATGTCCCGGACTACGCCGTTGGAGACCAGCGCGGGCAACGACTGGTACTCGACCTTCGCGATGTCGGGGCCGTTCTTGGCCTGGTGCGCGGTGATCATCTTGCTGACGAGCTGGTCGCCGCCGGCGGGGTTGGACAGCGTGACGTGGATGTCAGGATGTGCGTCGTTCCAGATCGCCACGATCTTGTCCATGTTGGGGTCCCAGTCCCAGAAGGTCAGCTCGACCTTGCCACCCGTAGTGGACTCGTCCGGTGAGTCGTTGCTGCTTGAACACCCGGCCGCGAACAGCAGACTGGCCAGGAGCAGGCTGGCGAACTTGGTGACGGTTCTGCTCATGTCGGTTCCTCACTTACGTCGGTCGACGAGCTAATTCCGGAAGGCACGGCCTCCACTTCATCGGGGTGTCGATGCAGGCCGCAGTTGATACGCAGGAAGATCAAAGACTTTTCCTTCGACTTAAGGTAAGTCCTATGAAACATGCGGTCAACCACTCAGCAAGGAACGCATGGACGGCGGACCAGCCGTCTGCGATCGATCAGCGTGAGCCCGGCAAGGTATCGACCAGCCCGCGCCCGGGCATGGCGGAACGCCCAGGTTCCGTCCGGCCAAGGCCAGTTCGACGCCCACCCACGCCTGGACTCGACCCACCTGGGCCCTCAGGTTGACGCCGCTTAAGGCGGCAGCGGTCGGTCCGCGCCGACCAGCCCCAGATCCTGCAGTTCCGCCCAGAAGGCCGAGGGGGTCGGGTATCTGGCCGCGTCGAGATTCAGAGTGACTTCCTCGGCCGATTTCGCACCGACAAGCACCGAACTGACCGCGGGGTGCGCTGCGGCGAACTGCAGCGCGGCGCCGGGCAGCGGTACGCCGTGCCGCCGACACACGGCCTCGATCCGCGCCACCCGTTCGAGTATGGATGCCGAAGCTGGTTGATACTCGTAGCTTGCGCCCGGCACAGCACCGGTGGCGAGGATGCCACCGTTCAAGACGGCGCCCAAGACGACCGACACGCCACGCGCGGCACAGTCAGCGAAGAGCGCGTCCGCCTCGTACTGTTGCAGCAATGTGTACCGATTCGCCAGCAGGATCACGTCCATGCTGGTCTCCTGCACGAACCGGCGCAACATCCCGGCCTGGTTCATACCCGCGCCGACGGAGGTGATCAGCCCGGCCGCGCGGAGCTCCGCCAGTACCGGCCAGGCCTCGTCGATCGCCTCGGGCCAGTGGTCGTCCGGGTCATGCAGATAGACAATGTCCAGCCGATCGACACGGATCCGGCGCAGGCTTTCGTCAATCTGGCGCAGGATGCCGCTCCGGCTGAAGTCGAAGACGGTGGTCGCCCGCCTACCATCGACCGATTGGCAGACGGTGCGCCCTACCTTGGTGGAGATGACGAACTGTGTGGCGTCACGCTCGGCGAGAAACGAACCCAGGCGCTCCTCCGCAAGTCCGGCACCGTAGAACGGGGCGGTATCGAGGTGCCGGATGCCAAGGTCTGCGGCGCGCTCAAGGCAACGCTGTGCGGCCGCAGCGTCGACGAGGTCTGGCAGGATTCCCAGCGGCGCCGTACCCAGACCGAACCGGCTTGCCCGCAGGCCTTGCCTGCCCAGGTTGGTCGGCTCGCCTCCGGCTGCGATCATCCGCGCCTCCTCTTGCCGTTTCCGTCCTTACCGGCTCGCCCAGACCAGTCCGCGGCCGGTGAGGGCCCGCACTGCTGGTTGTCGCAGATCGTCCAGGCGGTGCCCGATCGCAGAGACGAAAATCTTGCCAGCACCCCATTTGCGCGTCCAGACGACGGGCATGGTCACCGGCAGGGTGCCGTGCCCGCCGTCCGACGCAGAGATGACCGTACTGGCTAGCGTGTGGCTCAATGAATCGGTCAACATCCAGTACTGTTCCGTGTGCACGGTGAAGTCCCCAATCCCGGCGACGATCGGGTGATCGGCGTATGCGGGTTCGATCCTCACGTCGTACTCAACGAACTGCTCGGGATGAAAGAGGAATAGCCCTCCTACCATCCGCAGGTACTCACGACTGTGCTCGAAGGTGGCGATAACCCCGCCGTGCCAGCCGGCGAAGCCTGTCCCGGCGTGGACGGCCGCAAGCAGCCCGGCGCACTGCCTCTCAGTGAGGGTGCCCTGGGACCAGCACTGCACCACCAGATCTGTCCGCGACAGCAGCGCCTCGTCACAGTAGACGTCGAGGTCCTCGGCCACAGTGACGTCGAAGCCCCTCGCAGAGAGGTCCGCACGGAACAGTTCGGTGGTTGTGACCGGGGCGTGTCCCTCCCACCCGCCCCGGACGATCAGGGCGTGGCGGACGGAGTGCCCGCCAGATTTGGGGCCGGCACCAGCGCTGCCGGTCATCGCCGCCCTGCCGGGTCACTGGTCCAAGTCGGCAGCGTCAGGGGCGTGCGTTGCACTCCGATCCACTGGCGCTTGGTGAACGCCGGCATCTGGTTTTCCGCGCCGTGGCGGGCATGTGCGTCGTTGACGTGCACCTCGCCGGCTTGCAGCCGCTCGGCTACCGCCAGACCGCGGATCAGGTCGCGGGAGAAGACCGAGTTCATCAGCATCGGATGACCGTTGACCAGCTCGACCGCCGCATCTTCTGAGTCAACGACGGTGATCGGGATGACCGGGCCGAAAATCTCGTCACGGAAGGCCGGCATGTCGGCGGTCACGTCAGCCAGCACAGTCGGCCGGTAGAAGAGACGGTCGTAGGTGCCTCCGGTGATCAGCTTTGCGCCCATGGCGATCGACGGCGCGACGATCTCGCGGTGCACGCGGTCACGCTGCGCCTCGCTGATCAGCGGGCCGAGATCCATGTCGGGGTTTAGTGGGTCGCCCACTGTCAGCGCTTCAACCCTGCGGGTGACTGCCTCGATGTACCGATCGGCGACATCACACAGTACGACGTGCCGGCTCGCGCTGATACACGTTTGGCCCTGGAACTCAAGCGATGCGATCATGGCGGCCGAGGCGGCGAGGTCAATGTCGGCGTCGTCAAGCACCACGAAGGCATTGGAGCCGCCCAGTTCCAAGCGAACCGCCCGCAGGTCGGTGGCCGCGGACGCGGCGATGGCCAGGCCTACCGCGCGGGAACCAGTGAAGTCCAGCAGGTCCACCCCACGATGTTCAGCAAGCGCATGACCCGCCGCAGGCCCGTCACCGGTGACGACGTTAAACACACCCGCGGGCAGCCCCGCATAGTTGGCCGCCCGCGCAAGGACCTGGCCGCCGATGATTGGCGTCAGCTCGGCCGGTTTGAGCACCACCGTGTTGCCGAACGCCAGGCCGGGTGCCACCGCGCGCATCGCCAGGTTCATCGGGTAGTTCCAGGGCGTGATAATGCCGATCACGCCCAGTGGCACGGCGCGGGACATCGAAAGCTTGCCCGCCTTGTATGGAGGAAGTAGATCTCCCGCGTTCTCGGTGGCCTGTACTGCTGAGATCTCCAGTTGGCGGATGCTGGTAGCGACCTCGTCCTCGGCCTTGGCGCGTACGCCGCCCGTCTCGCGCATGCTCTGACGCACGAGTTCGTCAAAATGACCGGCCAGGTAAGCCGCGAATCGGCGTAGGTATCCAGCACGTTCGGGTGCCCCGAGCGCCGCCCAGCTCGGCTGTGCAGCTCGCGCCGCCCGCACTGCCGCCTCGACGTCGACGTCGTCACCTAGTCCGTAGGTGCCGATCTGGACATTGGTGGCCTTCTCCAACACCGGGCCGGTGCGCCCGCCGGCGGGAGGCCGGAAGGTGCCGTCAATGTAGAGCTGGCCGTCGCCTGCTGGGGTGGTCATACGTGTACTCCGGAAGGGCTGGGCACTTACATTAAGTCTTAAGATAAGTCTTGATCGACTGCTCGTCAAACCCTTCCGAAGGGACCAAACGACGTGCTATAAGGCGAAGACGCAGGCCAGCAAGGGGTCAGCGGATCCTCGACAACGGCCCGCCGTTGTCGAGGATCCGGACAATCGGCAATGTGGCGGCGCCGAGCGCCACCGCGTCGGTGCCGATTTCGCCGAGCTGGATCTGGATCTGCCCGTACAGGTACGACAACGCGTGACGGCGGGTGGCGGCCCGCACCGCGGGAAGGATCACCGTCCCGATCGTCTCGGCAACCCAACCGGCGAGTATCACTCGGTCCGGGCTGAGCAGGTTGACAAGGTTCGAGATGCCAATACCAAGATACTCGGCGGTCGTATCGAGGACATTGGCTGCGGGCCCCGGAACGGCTGCTCGCGTCGCGAGCTCCGCAAGCCGAGCCTCCGTGCCTACCGACTCCAGGGGCCGACTACCCGTAAGGTCCGCATACCGCGCCAGTATGGCCTCTGCACCGACATATGCCTCGAGACAGCCACGCGAGCCGCACCGGCACGGCGCACCGCCGACCACGATGACCGTGTGCCCCCACTCACTCGTGCTGCTCGTCGCGCCCTGAGCATCAGGGCCGCTTGCCAGTGCGGCACCGACACCGACGCCGAGTAGCGCCACGACCGTGCGGCTCGCTCCACGACCGGCACCTCGCCACATCTCCGCCTGGCCAAGGGTGCGGGCACAGTTGTCGATGTAGAGCGGCGCAGAGACAGCCGGCTCCAGCATCTGGTCCAAACGAACCCCAGACCAGCCGAGCGTCGGGGCATACACGACGCTGCTCGAGTCCGCGGTCTGCACTGCACCGGGTACTCCGACACCGACGCCAAGCAGCTCGTCTGCAGAGATGTTCGCCTCTGCAGTCACGGTCGCGATACCCGCGCCCACCATCCGAGCCACCGCCTCAGGCTCGAGACTCGTCTCTGCGATGGGGAACGTCGTGCTGCCAATCCGGTTCAACGTCCAGTCGAACAGACCGACCTGGACATGAGTCTCCCCGATGTCCACGCCGATGACGCTGCCGAACTCGGGTCGGACTCGCAGCAAGGCGCGCGGCCGTCCACCGTCGGAATCCTCCGAGCCGACCTCGGCGATCATGCCATCGTTGACAAGGTCGGAAACCACGTTGCTGACCGAACCCGAACTCAACCCGGACACCTGCATCAACTCGAGACGGCTCGCCGAGCCCTGGTGGTAGATGTGCGCGAGCAGCGCCGCCCGGTTACGCCGACGCAGGTCCCGCGTCGTATGGCGCGTCGCAAGGGTCACCCCAACAATTCTGCCAGACGCCTCGAGCAGGCCAGGGACCCGAACCAACGGGCCATTGCACCTCGACAGGCATGTCGACCTCTACCTATACCTTCCGTGTAGACGTTGGAGAACATGGAGAACCAGACAAATCCTGTCGAATATGTGAATAAACTACCTGGTCAACACCGCGCCGCCGTCGATGACACGGATACGCTGCGATACTCGCTGACGGCCGTGGCACGAACTCCGAAGGTGGCCCGCCCCGTAGCGTGATACTGGCCGGGGGCGCCCCGGCAGCCGTCCACCATCGGCGACCCGGCAACCGCTGACCGCAGCCGTCACCAGGTTCCCAAAGTTCGTATGCGGCCGAGCGGCTTGAAGTGCCCTTCGACGTTATCCGCGACGAACTGCATTCGTGTCCACTGACGTAGGAACCGACGCTCTGCCGTTCGAAGCTGGCAGGCCGATCTGCCCAAATCCCCTACTGTGCGTGGACATCCCTCTGGTCACTCGCACCCCAGCGCCGCCGGATCACTCAAGAGGGCCACCGGGCACGCTACCGCTGGCGTGCTCAGCAACTACCCAGGGCACTACCACCGGAGGTCCTCCGAGTCCGGCGCCCCTACGAGACTGGCTGTGCTGCGGATCTGGGGCGGCGGTCGGAACCTCCCGGACGGCGTCAACGGTCAGGGCATTGAACGCCGCCTGAAAGGCGCCTCCGTTTCTGTCGAGATAGTGGTTGACCTGCACCTTCGGGTTTGACGGCAGCAGCGATCCGTTCGACACTCGACCCACCAAGCCGCGCGCCGCGGACTCGCCGCCCGCGGCGGCCAGCAGCCGAGCCCGGGTGGCGTCGAAGTCGCGCTCTGTACGAGGCTTCTAGTTGACTAGTGCTGTGACCACTAACGTTTACCGGGTTGGTGTTTGTGTTGTGGTTCCCCGCCGCGTGGTGCGGTCGAGCGACTCCCCGCCATGACCGTTTCGGGTGGTGGTGGGCGGGCCTCAGCCGGCGCGGAGGACCGGTCTCCCGCAACTCCCGCTCGGCGCTGGGTGGACATCTGCCAGCGGTCGTCACGGGTACAGATTGCGGCCATGGGTAGCCGTGTCGGGCAGTGCTCGGAGGATCAGGCCGGCCACATCTTCATAGGTGGTCTGCGACGACGTGCGGCTGGGGGTCATGATCCCGGCACGCACCCCGCGCGGTGGGCCAGCGACGATGCGGACCGGACGAACGAATGTCCAGTCCAGACCGCTGGCCCGAACCAACACGTCCTGGACGCGACGTTCGCGGATCGCCGGTCCGGCGACCAGCCGGTAGCCTGCAGCCAAAATCCAGGGTATGACGCCCGCGACATGCTCGCCGTACGCGGACTCCGACACGACCAGCAGGCGCCGTACACCCTCCGCCCGCATAGCGTCGATGATCATCTCAGTGCCTCGCGAATACAGCGGAGTTCGACGGTCACGACCCAGGCTAAACGCGACGACCGCACTCTCCGCCCCGGCCAGCGAAGCTCGCAGGCTTACCGGATCAAAGACCGACCCGACCACAACCCGGTCAGCGACCGCGTCGCCGAGCCGGGCCTGGTCCCGTACATATGCGGTCGTCGGCAGGCCCGCCTCGGCCGCCGCGGCGAGCAATGCCCGACCTGTCCGACCAGTAGCGCCAAAGACAGTAATCTTCATCGAATACCTCGTTCCCTTAACAACTATGGGGCCTGGCGTCACGAAGAGGAAAACCCGCGCCGCAATCGTTGACTGCCGGACCGCCTCCGGTCGGCTACTCCGCGGTGCCCACAGCCACACCGATCGGGCACTTCTGCCACCCTGACCATCGCTACGCCTTCGTCCGCCGCCACCCGAACCTCGGTGACCAGCCACTCCGAACGCTGCGCCTCACATGACATCTGCTGTGTTTCTGAACCCAGCCGAACGGCTGTCACGCCGGGAGAGTGATCACTCCAAGTTGAAGGAGCATGCCAAGAGTGTCCTCGCCAAACCACGCCTCCACGATCTTGCCGTTGCGGACCCGGTAGATGCCGATGCCGAGCCATTCTGCATGGTTGCCGGTGGGAGGGGCGCCCATGAACGAGCCGGTTTGGGTGCCACTGTTGGTGAAGCGGAGCACGACCGTGTCGTCTCTGACGATGGTGTCATGGATCGTGAGATGCATTCCGGTGAAGGAGCCCTCGCGGGCGCTGGCAAGCTGCTTCGTGTAGGCAACGAGCCCTTCGGTCTCGCCGAGACTGCCGCCGTGCCAGCGTAGATTCTCAGCCCACAGTTCAGGCAGGACGTCAAGGTCGCCACTGTTGATGACCTCGTCAACGAAGCGATGCACGACTGCGGCAGGGTCGGCAGCGAGGATACCGAGCGGGTCGAGTTCATCGGGCGTTGCCTCAGGCCGGTCGATCGAGCGTGAGAACTCCGCCCACTGGATATCGTTCGTGGAAAGTGTCTGCGCGGCCTGGCGGGCTCCGATGACGGCGTCAGTGCCGAGGAGCAGCCGCACTGGGGGCTCATCAAGGCGACTGAGGCGCAGGACGGCGTCCGCGACGAGGATAGGGTCGCCGCCTACGGTGTCGCGGATGCGGTCCAAGAGGCTCGCGATCACACCAACCGTGGGCTGATAGGGAGCACTGATCGGCGGGACGGCCATGGAGGAACCGGCCCAATCGGTCCGGATGCCGCCCGGTTCGATCGCCGTGACCTTGATTCCGAGCGGTCCGGCCTCCTGGGCCAGAACCTCGGTGAAACCGTTGACCGCCCATTTGGCGGCCTGGTAGGCGGCCAGACCGGCGGTGCCCACACGCCCACCGACGGATGACACGTTGATGATCCGCCCGGCACCCTGCCTACGAAGGGCCGGAAGGACCGTCTGCACGACGTTGACCACCCCGAAGAGGTTCGTGTCGACCTGCGCACGGAAATCGGCGGAGGTAATGTCCTCGATCGCAGCGAGGTTCGCGTAGCCGGCGTTATTCACGACGACGTCGATCCGGCCATACTCGTCGAGGGCAGCAGCGACAGAGGTCCTGACGGCGGGAAGGTCGGTAACATCGACCGCCGCCGTACGCAGGCTATCGGGATAGCGTGCCGTTAGGTCGGCCAGCGCCTCAGGCCGGCGCGCGGTGGCGAAGACCCGATCACCCGCGGCGACCGCGGCCTCGACGATCGCGCGTCCCAACCCACGGCTCGCGCCCGTGACGTACCAGATTCTCGATTCCATCTGCACTCCTTCATCGATGTTGGCTGTTCAACTGGTGCGGCTGGCGCTCCTGAGAGGCCCTTTCGAGGTGCCCGGTCCGACTGGCGCAAATGGACGTTGCACGACATCGACGGCAGCCACCCCCTTACATCAGCTCGGACCCTCGTCTGGTCGAGCCGACCGTGCGATGGCGATGGCTATGCCGATGCCTACAAGGGAGATGATCGCGGCGGTGAGAAAGCCGCCATGGACACCGGTGGCGGTAGCGGCCAGTTCACCCGCGCCGCGGGCGCTCTGACTACTGGCGATCATGGACATAACCGTGATGAGCAGTGCCCCACCAGCGGCGCCAGCGACCTGCTGGACGGTGTTAAGAATCGCGCTGGCGTGTGGTGAGAGTGGTGCTGGGGTCACGTCCATGCTGATGGTGAACAGGGGGGTCAGCAGGAAGGCAATACCGGCGTTCAGCAGCACGTGGGCGGCAATTACCCAACCGTACGGGGTAGTTTCTCCGACGGCGGTCAGTGCCCAGAAAGCGAACGAGAGCATGATGGTGCCCGCCGGCAGCACGACGGTTGGTCCGCGCCGGTCGGAGATGCGGCCGACGACTGGAGCGAGAACACCCATGACGATGCCACCGGGCAGCAGCGCCAATCCGGTCTGCGCGGTGCTGAGTCCACGAATGTCCTGCAAGTAAAGCGGCAGCAAGAGCAGCGCGCCGAACAGGCCTACCATGGTGAGGGCGAGCAGCGTCACCGCACTGGAGAACCCGGGCGAACGGAACGAGCGCAGATCGACGAGCGCGCGGTCGGCGCGCCGGAGCTGCCGGCGGGCAAACAGGACGAGCGCAGCGCCGCCGACGGTGAGTGCCCCCCACGCCGGCAGCGTGCTGCGCGAACCGGCAGTCTCGCCGAAGGCAGAGAGGCCGAAGATGATGCCGCCAAATCCGACCGCGGACAACAGGCTGGAAAATACGTCGAAGCGTGCCGACTCGGGCGTGGTCACATCGCGGATGACACGGAGACCGTAGATGAAGGCCGCGCCGGCGATCGGAAGGGTCAGCCAGAACAGGGACCGCCAGCCCAACGCGTCGAGGACGAGACCGGAGGCCGTCGGGCCTAGGGCCGGGGCGGCCGCCATCACCAGTGTGATAGCACCCATCGTTCGGCCGCGGATCTCGGATGGCACGAGCGTCACGATCGTCGTGAGCATCAGCGGGGTGATGATAGCGCTGCCAGTGGCCTGGACTATCCGGCCAGCCAGGAGCACCGGGAAGTTCTGCGCCGTGGCGTCGATCAGGGTACCGACCAGGAACAGGCCCATGGCGATGGCGTAGAGCAACCGGAGGCGGAAACGACGCACCAGGAAGGCCGTGACCGGGATGATGATCGCCATCGTCAGCATGAAGCCGGTCGTGAGCCATTGCGCGGAGGTCGCCGGCACCTGCAGATCGTGGATGAGGGAAGGGATCGCTACGGTCATGACCGTCGCGCTGAGCACAACGACGAACGTGGAACCCAGTAGTGCGGCGAGCATTGCCGCATCCCGTCGAGGAAGCCGGGCTGGCCGAGCCGCGTCTAGGGTGTGGGGCACCGCCGGGCGAGAAGCCATGAGGGTCATCGGGGGCCTTTCTGCGGTCCGGTCTGGCTTAGGCGAGGAATCCGCCGTCGACGGAGAAGTGTGTGCCGGTGATGTA
>NZ_JBEXCY010000191.1:0-23021 GCF_040605515.1 Dactylosporangium sp. NPDC005572
AGACGCGCCTGGCGCTGCGGCTGGGTGACCGGCTCCGGGCGGCGGGCCACCCGGCCGTGCTGCTGCCCGCAGGCACCGCCCCGAAGGCGCTCGTTCCGCTCGCCGCGACTACCACCCGGTGCCTGGTGGTGCTCGATGACGCGCACACCCGCCCGGACACGGTGGCGGCCGCAGTGCGGGCCGTCGCTACCGGCGGTTCGGCGGCCCGCATTCTGCTACTGGCCCGCAGCTCCGGTGACTGGCTCGACCGCCTCCGCGACGATCCCGACGACCGAATCGCCGACGTGCTCGACCGGGCTGGCGCGGACCGCCTGGAGCCGCCAGCGACGGTTCCGGGCGACTTCGCCACGGCCCGCGCCGCTCTCGCCCGCCGTCTCGGCCTGGACGCGCCGCCCGGCGGCGCCCCGCCGCCGGCCACGACCCTGATCGAGCTGCAGGCGGCGGCGCTGGCGGACCTCGTCGGGGGCCCGGCCGGCGCCTCGCCGTGGGCGCGGCTGGCCGAGGTCGAGCGCAGCCGCTGGGTACGGGCGGCCACCGGGTTCGGCCTGCCCCGACTCACCGGCCGCGAGGCCGACGAGCTCATGGCGGCGGTGAGCCTCTTCGGCGCGGACACCGACGCGACAGCGGAGGCACTCCTCGCCTCGCTGCGCGCCTTCAACGGCGCGCCCGTCGCCGACCGCGACGCCGGGCTGGCGCTAGCACGGACCATGCTGCCCGGGCCACGGCCGCTTAACCCGCTCGCGCCGGCGCCGCTCGCGGACGAGATTGTCGCCCGGCTTCTGCGCCGCGGCTACCGCCTCGCCGACCTCGCCGGGGTGATCGGCCCAGACCAGGCCCGCGCCGCGCTGGTCGGGCTGGGGCGGGGCCTGGCAGCGAACCCCGATCTGGGCGGACCTGTCAGTGACCTGCTCGCCACGGCGCCGGCCCGTTTCATGCCGGCCGCGATGACCGCCGTGGCCGTGGTGCCGGACCCGCGCCCGCTCGCCGCGGCCATGATCGGGAGTGTGCCGGCGGTACCGCTGGATGCCCTCGAACCGCTCGTCGACGCCCTGCCCCAGCGCAGCGACGTGCTGGCGCCGTTCGCCGCCGAGCTGACCGCGCGGGCGCTGGCGGCCCGCCGTGCCGCCGGCCCGGACGACGCCGGCACCGCCCGGCTGGCGCGGCTGCTCGCGGTGCGGCTCGCGGCGCTCGGCGACCACACCCGGGCGGCCGAGGCGGTCACGGCGGCCCGCTCGGCCGTCGCCTGGCTCAAGGCGGCCGGGAGCGACGAGGCCGAGCTGGCGGAGGCGTACGCGGCCCTCGCCCTCGCCCACGACCTGGGCCGGGAGGGAGACCCCGGCGAAGCCGAGGCAGCGGCGTCGGCCGGGGCGCGAGCGATCGGCCTGCTCCGGCCGCTGACCGGCGAGCGGGCCGAGGGCGCCCTCGTCACCGCGCTGGTCAACCAGGTGCACCGGCGCCACGAGCGCGCGCTCGCCGAGGAGGCCTACGCCGTCGCCGTTCGCCTGCACGTGGCGCGGCCGACGCGGTTCCGGTCGCTTTTGGCCGATGCGGCCGACAATCTCGCTGTGCTGGCCGGGGATCCGCAGGTCGGCCGGGAGGCGCTGCGACTGCGCCGCGAGCTCGCCGCCGCCCGGCCGGACGCGTACCGCTCGCAGCTCGCCGTGACGTTGTTCAACATCGGTGGCGTGCTGCGCGCCGCCGGTGCCGAGGCGGACGGTCGGGCGTTGCGCGAGGAGTCGGCCGCCATCGCGGCCGAACTGCTTCGCGAGCGTGGCGGAGGCACTGGGTGAGCGGGCACCTCGAGCGGCTGTGCCTGGACGGGGCGGGCAGCACCGGGTTCTACACGCCGCACGCGTTCGATCTGCGCCTGCTCGGCACCGAGCTGGCAGCGGACCACGTTGTGTACCTGCACGAGGTACACCACGCCGTGCTCAACGATGCCACCGCCTGGGGCGGCGCCCTGCACGTCTACGCCCGGCTGCCCGGCGGAGGCCGCGAGACGTTCGGCCAGCTCCTCGACGCCTGCCGCACCACGCACGAGTCGTTTGCGACGTTCAGCAGTGTGCAGATCGCCGCTGCGCGGCACGGCCCGCTCGGCCCGATGATTGCCGCGTACCCGCGGTACGTCCCGTTGTACCAGGCGGTCGAGCGGCTCATGGCGTTGGTCGTCGGCCCGCATCGGCGCCAGCAGGCCACCAACGCGCTCGCCCGGCTCTGCATGCAGACGCCGATCATCGACGAGATCCTGGCCGCCGGACTGGCCGGCCTCCGGCTGGCCGCGCTGCGTGCCCTCGACCGGCCAGACGACCGGTGGGCCTGGTTTCTGCGCCGCGGCCCGCAGCTGCTCGCCGCCGCAGCGCAGGCCGCCGACGGGGCGGTCACTGCCGGCTTTGGGCCGGCCGCGCTCGGCGGCGACGGGCCCGGCAGCGACCTGTACACCGCGGCCCACCGCAGCCACGACGACGCTTGGGAGCTCTGGGAGACGGCGGCCTACGAGCACCTGCGGGCAGCCCTGGCCGCGGCTGGCGGCCGCACACTGTCGTTCAACGGCCACCAGGACGGGATCGCCCGGCTGGTCGAGCTGGTGCAGCGCGACCATGGCTTCGTGGGGCTGCGGGCGGAGCCCGGCGAGCGGCGCCGCTCGGATGCCGATTTTGCGGCGGCGGTACTGCAACAGGTCCGCCACGATCTCACCGCCGGCGAACGGCACCGGGCCGTGGCCATGTCGGCTCGGCGCGCCGAGGACCTCGTCGACCTGCTCGGCGACGTGCCGGTCGCCGGCGGCCGACCGGCGATGATCGTGGACGCCCGGCCTACCGCCCGCCTCGCTTCGCTGTACCGCTGGGCCGGCAGGCCCCCGGATAGCGTGGCCGTCGCCGTCCGGCTGTTCGCCGAGGACGACGACGGCGACGTGATCGGGCACGTGCCGCTGCGCGATCCCGCCGCGCTGGCGGCGCTCGCCGAGCGCTGGGGGAAACGCGGCCCGTTCGTGCTCTGCGTCGGAGCCAGCTGCCTCGCCGAGCCGGGCTTCGCGGCCCGCTGGCTGCCGGCTGCCGGTCCGCACCGGTCGATCTTCGTACTCGTCGACGTCGAGCCGGAGCGCTTCGTGCCGGGCTGGGCCGGCGACGGCCGGACCGTGGTCGCCGTACCGCTGGAGGTCGAGGACACCGCTGGGCGCCGCGGCGCACTCCTGCTCACCCCGGACGAGCGCGTGTGGTGGCTGATCGTCGCCGACGACGTCACGGTCGGGTTGGCGATCGAGTACCTTCGCGGCGTTCTCGGACCGGCCCTGCACGTCGACGGCGACGCCGACGCGGGGGTGTTCGCGGCGGTCCGCGAGCCGGCCCTGGCCCTCATCACCCACGTCCTGGCCACCGAGTCATTCACCAGCTTCGACGCCCTGGAAGCCCGCCATGCCGACTGACCCGCTCGAGCAACTCCTCGCCGCCGTCGGCGCCGACCCTACGCACCTCGGCCCCGAGGAGCTGGCGGACCTCGCCAGGCGGCTGACCCTGGCCCCGCCGGACGAGTTCGTCCTTGCCGCGGCCCGCGCCCCCGGCCTGGACTGGCCGGACGCCCAAGGGTCCAACGGCTACCTGCACATCCACGACCGGGAATGGTGGGTCGACGCCGGCCGCGACGAGCATCGGGCCCACCTCGCCCGGCTCGCCGTCGCGGCGGCCATCGTCGGCGCGCTGCGGCTGGACCTCACCCTCGAGTGGGCGGCGCGGCTGCTCCCGGCGATGGTGACGGTGGGGGCCGTGACGGTCGACGCCGCCGGAATCCACCTCGCGCTGCGGCGGCGGCCGGAGCCCGTGGTGCCGGCCGGGCTCGCCGATGAGGTACACCCGCTGGACTTCGCCGATCTGGCCGGGGCGCTCGCCGCAGCGCCGCGCACCGTCGCGCTGCCGGCCGGCGGCACGCTGACCTTCACCGACTGACCCGCTGCGCCGCCCGACCGCCACCGCGCCGGATCGCCGCCGGACCCGGGCGGGCAGCGGTCAAGGTCGTTCCAGTCGCGGCGCTGGACGGTCTCAGGGGCGATGGGCGGCCCGCCGAGCCCACGGCAGGCGGGGCTCGGCGCCCGGATTCGAGTTGATCGTGATCGTCGAGCCGGTGCAGCCGCCGGACGTGCTCGCCGGCGTCGCGATCGACGCGGTGGCGCCGGCGCCGAGCACGACTGCGGCCGCTGCCACGGCCGTGGTCTTGAGTTTCATGGGATACTCCCGGGGTCTCGAGGCCCGGTCATCGCATCGATGCCCGCGCCATGAGTTGTAGTGCCGGGCAAGTCCATCGGCGGGCGCCGACGGACAGTGGGCGTGGTGGATACGTGAGCGGATACGACGTCTTCATCTGCTGGGCCTGGGCCGACGGACGACCCGCCGCCGAGCGGGTCCAGGCCGCACTGGAAGCGAGAGGCCTCACCGTCTTCCGCGATGAGACTCACGGCGGCGTCTACGAGCCGCTCGGCCCGTCCGTCGAGCGGGCGCTAGCCGCCTCCAGGACCCTCGTCGCGATCGCCACGCCGGGCTTTGCTGACAGCCCGCACTGCCGGGACGAGTTGCACACCGCGCTCATGGCCGGGTACCATCTCGACGGCGACAGCCGCCGGGTTCTGGCCGTCCCGCTCGGCGTCGGCTCGGACGACATTCGCCCTCGCGAGCTGGCCACGCAGCGTCTGCCGGCCGAGGGGTTCCCCGTCGACGAGCTCGCTGCGGCGATCGCCGCCCGGGTGGCGGAGACGACCGAGCCGTTCGGAGCCGCGCCGCCACGGCCGGATCCAGCGTGGTACCCGGCCGAGGTCGCCCCGGAGCAGCCGGTGCACGGCCGCGGCGCCGAGGCGTGGGAGATCCATGAGCAGTTGCGCGCCCGGACCAAGAACGCCCGGCGGGCGCACCCGGCCGTCACCCTGCGCGGCCCGGGCGGTATCGGCAAGTCCGCGCTGGCGCTGCAGTACGCCCGCTGGTTTCACCGCGACCACCCGGCCGGCGTCGTGCTCCTGCGGCTCGGCGGCAGCAGCGGCGGCCGGGTCGGCGGCGGCGCGCTGCGAGCCCGCTTCGACGAACAGTTGGCCCTTGTCGCCGACCGGCTGGGAGTCGAGCCGACCGGCCTCCCAGCGGCGCTGGACGCGCTCGGCGGCCCGTACCTGTGGATCGTCGACGACGTCCCGACCGGCACCGACGCCGCCCTAATCGCGGCGATGGCCGCTCCGACCCGGCTCGGACGCACGCTGTACACCTCCCGTGGCCTTGTCACCGATGCCGAGGTCCGGTTGGCGCCGCTCGAGGAACGGGCGGCGGTGGCGCTGCTGACCGGCCACCGGCCTCCGGACGGCCACGACGAGGCCTGGGCCGCGCGCCGCATCGCCCGTCTCCTTGGCGGGCACCCGCTCGGCCTGACCATCGCCGGTGGCCTGACCGCCGGGCCTGGCCTCACCGGCTACGGCGCGCTGCTCGAGCAGCTCAGCGCCACCGAGCCAGACCGGTTGCAGACGGCCGCCACACTGCTGAGCGACGAGCTGCCGCCGGCCGCCGCGCGTCCGTTCGCGGCCGCGCTGCTGCGCAGCTTCGACGGGGCCGGCGACGCCGCCCGGGAGATGCTCTGCGCGGCCAGTATCCTCGCCCCGGTGCCGATGCCGCACGCCCTGCTCGTCGGCACGGTGCGCCGCTGCGGTGACCTCGGCACCTTCGACCTGGACGGCGGCCTGGCCGCGGCGACCGGCCGCGGTCTGCTGGAGCGCGCGGGCCCGGACGGCTATCTGATGCACGCCGTGGTCGCCCGGGCCGTCCGAGCCTGGGTGTACCCGCCGAGCCGCCGCACCCGGCTGCGCGACGGCGCGCTCGCCGAGTTGACCGCGGCGGTCGATGCCACCCGCAACGGCTACCGCCACCGCACGGTCCTGCCACTGCTGCCGCACGTGCGCGCGGTTGCGGGCCTGATGGCCGGCGGCGACCCGTGGGGCGTCGGCGAGGACGAGCGGCACCTCATGCACGAGGCCGGCCGGGTGCAGGTCGAGGCCGGCGAGACCGGTGCGGCGGTGGAGACCTTCCGACTGCTCGACGAGGCCTGCGGGCCCGACGTCGCCGATGCCTACACCCGGCATGCGGTACGGATGGGGCTGGCCGTCGCGTACGAGGCCCAAGGGCACTATGAGCGCGCGGAGCGGTTGAAGGCCGAGGCGTACGCAGGCTTCGCTGAGCGGCTGGCCCCGGACGATCCGCAGCTGCTGACCGCTCGGGGGAATCTGGCGGTGGCGCGGTACCGCCTCGGCGATCTCCGCTCGGCCCACGAGCTCCTCCGCGAGGTGTATACCGGCGCCCGCGATCACCCCGAGCTCGGCCGCCTCCACCCGGACACCCTCGTCGCGCTGGGCAACCTGGCGATCGTGCGGGGTGCGCTGGGCGGCGAACCGGCGCAGCGGGCGCGGCACCGCCGTGTCGCCCACCGGTACTGGACCGCGGCCGTCGATGGCTGGCGCCGCGCGGCCGGGCCGGACGACCCACGCGCACTCGATGCCCGCAACGGGCTGGCGCTGAGCCTGCGGGCACTCGAACGGCGCGAGGAGGCACTGGCCGTCGCCCGGCAGGCGCACGCGGACCGGATGCGGATTCTGGGACCCGAGCACCCCGACACCATCGGCACACTCGAGAACTCCGTCATCATCGGGCTGGAGTTGTACGGCGGGCAGGGCGACGCCTTCACCGAGGTCCTTAATGCCCGCCTAGCGACCCGGCCGGCCCACCCCGCCACCCGCAACACGCTCGCCAATCTGCTGCACGCCGAGCGGCCGCACTACGCGCCGGCCGGCGACGCCCCGGCGTCGGCGTACTCGGTTGCGGATGAGATGCCCACCGGCCTGGCCGCCGGCCGGGTGCGCCTGGATGGTGAGCACGCCGGCGCTGAGGCTGACCTGTTGAGCGCGGCGATGGCCGAGCACGAGCGCAGGGCGGCGGCGTTCGGTCCGGGCGATTCGCGGACCATGCTCGCCTGCGCCTACCTGGCCTACGCGCTGGCTCTCGCCGACCAGTTCGACGGCCAGCTGGGGAGCGCGGCGATACTCGCCGACGACGCGGCCGACGGCCTGGCCGAGGCGGTGCCCGGCACGCCGGCGGCCCGGACCGCGGGGCTGATCCGGGCCTGGGTCAACGATCGGCTGGCGGGGGAGTGACCGCGGCGCCGAGCAGGTCCAGCGCGGCCGCCACCTCCGTGGCCCGCGGCGAGCCGAGCTCCTCCAGCATGGCCAATGCAGCCTGCCAGCGGGTCCGGGCCGCGGCCGGGTCGCCCGTCGCCGCCGCCACGTCGCCGAGCCCGCGCAGCCCGAGTGCCTCCTCGAAGCGGCTCCCGCAGCTGCGTGCGGCCTCGATCGCCGAGCCGAACGCGGCCGCGCCGTCCTCCGGCCGCCGCAGGGCCAGCAGCGCGCGGCCCAGCGTCTGCCAGGCGCGGGCGGCGTCCATGTACAGCCCGAGCCGCGCGCACAGCTCCAGCGACTCGGCGAGGTGCCGCTCGGCGGCGGCGAACCGGCCCGCCGCCACCTCCGTGCTGGCGATGCCGCGTAGGGCGATCGCGACGTAGCGCTCGGCACCGGCGCGGCGGTAGTACGTCAGGGCCTCCTCGCCGAGCCGCTGCGCCTCAGCCAGCTCGCCGCGCCGCCGGTGGACGGTGGCCCGGTGCCCGAGCGTGTTGCTGACGCCGTGGAGATCGCCCGCCGCGGCGAAGCCCTCCCCGGCGAGCTCGTACTGGAGCAGTGCCGCGCCATCGTCGCCGTTCTCGTGCAGGGCGACCCCGAGGTTGCTGCGGGTCATCGCCTCGCCGAGCCGATCGCCCGAGCGCTCGGCGGCCGCCAGCGCCGCCCGGTGGGCCGCCAGGAACTCTGGGGTGCGCTTGGTGAGGAAGAGGTACCCCTTCATCTCGTACGCCAGCCGCCAGCGCAGCGGGTCCAGCTCGGCGGCGTCCAGGCGGCAGACGGCGACGAGGGTCGCGCACTCGCGATCGAGCCAGGCCAGCGCGGCCGCGCGGTCGGGGAACGGCGGCTCCGGCCCTTCGGCGACCGGCAGCGGCGGGTGGTACCGGTACGGCTCGACGAGCAGGTCGGCCTGGCGGGCGCGGCGCAGGTAGTGGCTGAGCAGCTGCTCCCGGGCCGCGGCCGCCGCACCGGGCGGCTCGTGCCGGTCGGCCAGCTCGGCGGCGTAGACGTGCAGGAGGTCGTGCAGGCGGTACCGCTCCACGCCCGTCGCGGCGACGAGGTGCGCGCGGTGCAGCCCCCGCAGCACCCGCCGGGCCGCCTCGACCGGCGTGCCGATCAGCGCGGCGGCGGCCCACGGGTCGAACGAGTCGCCCGGGTGCAGGCCGAGCCGCCGGAACGCGGCGGCCGCCGCCTCATCGAGGCGGCCCACCGACCACGAGAAGACCGTCCGCGGGTCGGAGCGCGGATCGTCGGAGCCGAGGCGGTCGAGACGGCTCTCCCCGGACGCCTCGACGGCGAAGGAGGCCAGGACCGCCGAGAGCGGCTCAGCCGGCTGGCGGCGCGCGTCCGCGGCGATGATCCGCACCGCGAGCGGCAGGCCGCCGCCCAGCTCGGCCAGCGCCGCGGCGGCGCCGGGCTCCCGCACCGCCCGCAGGCCGACCACGTCGCGCAGCAGGCCCAGCGACTCGGCGCCGGTAAACGGTTCGAGCGGCACGATCTCAGCGCCGTGCTCGATCGCCAGGCCGGGCAGCCCATGCCGACTCGTGATCAGCGCCGCCGCGCCAGGCTCGGCGGGTAGCAGCAGCCGCAGCTGCTGTTCCGTGGCGGCGTTGTCGAGCACGATCAACACCCGGCGGCCGGTCAGCGCGGTGCGCAGGAGCGCCGCCAGGTGCTCGGGCCCCAGCCCTGGATCCGGCTGCCGGCCGACCGCCCGCAGCCAGCCGGACAGCACCACCTCGGGCTCGACCGGCTGCCCCGGCCCGAAGCCGCGCAGGTCGGTGTGGAGCACGCCGTCGGGGTAGCGCGCGGCGGCGCGATGCGCCCAGGAGATCGCCAGCGCCGTCTTGCCCACCCCTGGCGGACCGACGACCGCGGCCACCGCAGGCGCGGCCCCGCCCCGTTCGGGGCGCAGCACCCGGTCGAGTGCGGCGAGCTCAGCCCGCCGCGCGGTGAAGATGGAGCCGGCCGGCGGCAGCTGACGCGGCACCGACCAGGAGGGCAGCGGCGGCGGGGCGGCCCGGCCGGTGGCGGGGCGACCGGCGGCGGACATGCGGCCCGGTCGCCACGGGTCCGGCTCGGCCCGGGCGGCGTCGCGCAACGCGTCCCAGTCCCGCACGCCGGTGCGGGCCGGCGGCAACCTCTGGAGGGTGAGCCGCATGGCCGGCCAGGTCAGGTCCGGGATCGACCGGCCCGTCTTGGCGTCGTACCAGCTCGCCTTGCCCACACCGCTGGCCGCCTCGGCCGCTCGGTCGCCGCCGAGCTCGTCGACGCCCCGGCGTAGCGCGTCGGCGAACCGGCGGCGGGCGGGCCCGGCGGCTCGCCACGGCCCGGTGGGGTCGTTGGTCGTGGGCATGTGCACCTCCGGATCGTCCGGCGCCGGACAGGTCGGCCGAGCCTGACGCGGCGGCGCCGCCAGTCGCGGCGTGCCGCTCGCCGTCCGGCGGCCGTGGCCCTCCGGACAAGTGTGGCCGGAGCGGGCCCCTATCCACAGACTCGCCTCAATGGATGCACCTGCCGCCAGTTCCGCCGCCGCCCGCCCGGCCGCTCCGCCGGTCGGACCCAGATACGACGGTTGACGTGCTCGATCACCGCGAGGCCGGACGTGAACGTGTGCTGCCGCGGGTCCGTGGTCAGGGCGATGTCCTGCGACAGCGCAAGGGTGTACGGCGGATCGCTGAGCTGAACCTGCGCCTTCACTCTTACCGGATGGCTCGCCGATGCCGTGATCGTGAAGGTGTACGACGCGCGTCCCTCTGCAGCCGAACCTCGTTCTGCCCGGTGATGACGGCAAACGGTGTGTCCGTGCCTCCCTGGACGTCGGCGCGCAATTTTCCGGCGGCGACAGACATGTGCGCGTCGCCGCGAACCGGCCGCCGGTGCCGTCGTCGGCCGTGCCGTTGAAGACCTGTTCCCGCGGATTCTGTGGCAAACATCCGGCGTGAGCCGAATCCTCCGCGCCCGCCAAATGTTTGAACGTTTCCGGTCTGACGATTCCCGGCGCGACGTTCCGACTTCCGATCAATTGAGTCCGTGTCGTGCGCGGCTGCTCGTGTCACGATGGAGTGGTAGCGCGCAGGTGCGGTGTTGTCGCACCGGGACTCTCGCGGGGGCCTCATGGCTTGTATAGCGGAGCGCACATCTCGATGGCATGCAGTGACCCGTCCGGGCCGGCTACTGCGGCTGGTTGCCGGACTTGCATTGCTTGCCTGGGCGGCTGCGCTCGATCCCGCATTCCGTATGCAGATCACCGCCGGTGGTGCGGCTTTGTTGCTGAGCAGCGCACTGGGGACGGTGACGTCGGCGGAATTGGGCAGCAGCGGTGTGCTGCAGGCTTTCGCAGCACCGAAGCACCGATTGGCAGAGCTGGAGAGCTTCTGCGAGAAACGCAAGACGGCGCTGGTCGAGGATGCGCTGGCGCTGGTGGACGACGATCCCGACGCGGCCAGGGAATTGGTCGAGCTCGCCGCCGGCCGCGCGGCCGGCGAGTGGTCGGCGGAGGTGGACGCCCGGAAGCTCTACGGCTTCCTCGTCTGTTCGTTGGTCGATCAGGCACAGCAGCAACGGCGTCAACGGATCTTCAGCCGGTCACCCGATGCTCCACCCCGACCGGCCGCGTGGCACTCGCTCAGCATCTATGAACGGGCTGTCATCCGTCTGATCGACACACACCGGGTCGACCCCGAGGTCGTGGCGGAGATGCTCGACCGCAGCCCGGCTGTTGTCCGTGCCGACCATGACCGATGTGTGCAAATGCTCGACAAGTCACCGGTGGGCCATCATGGGCCAGGATGAGTGGCGGGAGGCCCAGCAGCGGTACGCATCGCAGGTGGCGGACAGCGTCAACGTGGCACGAGCGACGCGGCGGGGGCACTGGACGTTCCTCGGCAGACTGTTCCGCAACCTCGTGGCGGCGACGATCATCGGCTTCGGGGTGGTGGCCGGGTCCGTGGCGGTACACGCCGAACTGCACGCCTCCGTCGCCGACGTGCCGGGACCGCCGTGCCCGGGAGGATCGGGCTCGGTGAGCCCCGGGTCATCGTCTCCCACCACGACCTCGAGCCCGTCGGTGCCAGGAGACAGCGGATCGCCGCACCGGAGGATCCCGCACATACCCGGTCTGCCCGACTGGCCAGACCAGTCGGATGTGCCGAAACCACCGAACCAGCCACCGGATACGCAGCAACAGGAGCCGAACCAGCCACCACCGCAGCAACCGCAGGAGCCACCACCGCAGCAACCGCAGGAGCCACCACCGCAGCAGCCACCACCGCAGCAGCCACCACCGCAGCAGCCGGCACCACCAGTTGGCATCGGCCCGCATGTGCCATAGATCCAACGTGCCCGGAATAGAACCCGGGGCCGCCCTCGCGTGGAGGGCGACCCCGGGGCTGCTGTGCGGGTCGGATCAGGCGACGCTCTTCCACGGGCCGTAGGGGTTGCCCGGGGCCTGGTTGCGCGTCCACCACTGCGCGACGTACTTCTTGCCCTGGTACACCACGATGTCTCCGGTGGTGAAGATGCGCGACGGGGTCCAGACGGCGGTACCGTCGGGGGCCGTCACGATCTGCTGCCACGGGCCGTTCGGGTCACCCGGGGCCTGGTTCTGGGTCCACCAGGTCGCCTGCCACGTGGAACCCTGGTAGGAGACCTTGTCGCCGGTGTTGTACACCTTCGAGGCGCTCCAGGCCGGCGCGACCGGCGTCACCGGCGCGTTCAGCCCGACGACGACCGGGTTGTGGTCGGCCGCCGCGAACGGGTCGCTGTCGCTGAACAGCAGGGTGACGTTGTAGTTGTAGCGGCTGTACGAGTAGGCGACCGCCTCCTGGGCGTTGATCTGCCACACGTCCGCCCCGGTGACCATTGCGCGGGCGGCCGCGTTGGCCAGCACGTGGTCGAGCGAGCCCAGCAGGCCGTTGTAGGCGTACGTCGACCCGGACGGGTCGAGGGCGCCGCCGAGGTCGGTGTAGCCGTTGGCGTACAGGACCTGCATCGGGTCCTCCTGCGTGTAGGCGTTGAAGTCGCCGACCAGGAAGATCCGGTCCGTGCCGAGGCCCGCCGCCACCTGCGTGGCGAACGCGCTCGTGTCCTGCGCCTGACGCACCCGGGTCGCGTTGAACCAGCCCTGGTTCACCGCCGGCGAGGACGTGTTCTCGGTGTCGCCGTCGTACAGCGGGGTGCCGCTGCCCTTCGACTTCCAGTGGTTGGCGACGACCAGGAACGCGTCGGCGTCGGTCGCGCCGGCCTTCTTGAAGCCCTGGGCCAGCGGCTGGCGGGCGATCGAGAACGGCTGGCCGGCGCCCGAGTGTCCGGTGAGCACCACCGACCCGCCGACGAGCGCGACATCCGCCGGCTTGTAGATGAGCGCCGTACGGATCACGTCCTGCTCGGAGAGCGGCGGCAGTTGGTCGTCGGCCGGCGACGGCACGTACGCCCACACCGTCGAACCGGCGGCGGCGTTGAGCGCGTCGACGAGCTGGGCGAGCGCGGCGTCGCGGGCCTTGCCGAACTTCGCCGAGTTCTCGACCTCCTCCAGGGACACGATGCTGGCACCGAGGCGGTTGATGCCGGTGACGATCTTCGCCTGCTGCCGCTGGAAGTTGGCGTCGTTGGCGGCGCCGCGCACGCCGGGGCTGTTACCGGGGCCGGTGCAGCGGTCCACGGCGATGCGGTTGCCGGCCCGGTCGGTGAAGTAGGTGCACGTGCCGAACCCGTTGGCGACGTACGCCTCCCCGGTCGTGGGGAAGTAGTTCTGGACGTTGAACGTGGCCAGGCGGACGTTCCCGCCGACGGCGGCCGGCTGCTGGTTGCCGGCGCGCATGTCGGAGAAGGTCGCGACCGCGGCCCCGTCGTCGGTCACCTGCCGGACCGGCTGGAAGTTCCACAGCGAGAACCGGTACTCGAGGATCACCGGCTGGTTGAACGTGACCTTCGAGCCGACGCTGACGGAGTGGCCCGGCGTGAGCCACGGCAGCGGCTGGCCGGTGTTCGCGCTACCGCTGTAGTTCCAGCTCGCACCGTCGTCCAGGGTCACCATCCGGGCGGCGTTCTCGGCGACCACGGCCTGCGCCTGGGCGCTGCCGGGGGCCCCGGCGTCGGTGGGCTGGCGCAGCGGCGTGTCACCGGCGGCGAGGGTGAAGGAGCCGTACCAGTTCGTGTCGTAGTTGTCCGACACGGTGAAGTCGCCCTGGGGCAGGATCAGCTCGCCCTCGTGTGCCTCCTTCTGGGCGTTCGTCGTGAGGCCGGACCACGGGATCATGCCCGGCACGACGGCGGGCAGCGGGTCGGCGAGCTTCGTGACCGCCGGGAAGGTGATCTCGGTCAGGCCCTGGAACTCCTGCACGGTGCCGGCGACCCGGACGCTGTCGCCGATGGTGACCTGGCCGGCCGAGGCCGAGCCGAACACGAAGATCGCGTCGGAGGCGCCCGGCGTGGCGTCGCCCGCCTCGCTGCCGCCGGCGCCGCCGGTCTGAAGGAAGAAGCCGTTGAACCCGCCGGTGGTGTAGGTGGCGGTCACGATGCCCTCGGTCGTCACCTCCTTGTTGGCCCACGGCGACGTGTCGGTGTTGGTGCCCTGGATGGCGGCGATCGACAGGACCGTCGTGGCGGCCGTGACGTTGAAGCTGAACGACGCCGAGGCGTTCGCGCCCTTCGAGTCGGTCACGGTGACCGTCACCGACGACGTGCCGGCCGCGGTCGGGGTGCCCGTGACGACCCCGTCCTGGGAGATGGCCAGGCCCGCGGGCAGGCCGGTGGCCGTCCAGGTGTACGGCGGGGTGCCGCCGGTGGCGGCGAGGGTCAACGGCGCGATCGCGGTGCCGATCGTCGCGTTCCGGGTGCCGGGGTCCGTCACCGTGAGGACAGCCGTGCCGCCGTCGGACGCCGCGTTCTGCGGCGCCGGGGTGGCGGTGTGGAAGTCGGCGGCGTTGTTGTCCGTGTCCGTACCGGCCGCGTCACGCTGATAGCTCAGGACGATTGAGTTGCCGGTCGCGGCCGAGCCCTCCGGGGAGTTGCTGGTGCCCCAGCCGATCTTGTCGATGACGGAGCCGTCGGTGGGGAGCACACCGGTGGCGCTGGCCGCGATGTAGAGCGTGCCACCGCCCGCGCCCGGGTTGATGCTGGTGCCGGTGCTCAGGTCGGGCGTGGGCAGCGGTTCGCCGGGGTTGGTGGTGGAGCCGTTGCTCGGCAGCTGGATGAGGAAGTGGCCGTGCGCGGCCACCGTCCCCGACAGCGTGAACACCTGCGAACCGCTCGGCACGACGGTGCTCGTGGGCGCACGATACTGCAGGGTGTTACCGCCGAGCGGGATGGCGTTCGACGTCGGGTTGTAGAGCTCGACGAACTTGTTGAGGAAGCTGGCGCCGGACGAGCCGCCGTTGACGTACGCCTCGCTGATGACCAGGGCGGATCCGGCCGGATTCGCCGACGCCGGGCCGGCGAGCAACGGGCCGGCCAACCCGGCTGTGGATAAGGACAAGACGAGGGTGACTCGCCAGATATGTGCGCGGGACAAAGACCCGACCTCCAGGTGAGATGGTTCGGCTCCGATAACGTGCGAGCCGGTCTACGGACGCTAGGCGCCCGACTTCGACCTATCAGCGGACGAAGGCTGAACGGCGTGTGACACCCTATGGCAACTTCGCGGAATTGACGCCGGTTGTAGGGCCTGTGATAGGGACCCAACAACGATTTGCCCCGGAATCTGCGGCGACGGCGTCGAGGAACTCGGCCGTGGCCCGCTTTCTCACCCCACCGGCCTGACTGACTTCCGCGCCATTGACGGTCCATCTCACTCTTCAACGTGGTTACCCGAGGACCCGGACGAAGCCGGGCCCTCGGGCCGTGTGTCGTTCAGCAGCCGATCCAGCGCACCGCGCGTACCCCACCGGCGAGCCTGGGGTTGTGGAAGCCGATGACGGTTGCGTTGTCGGCGATGGCGCGGCCGCCGATGATGTGGTCCGGGCTGGGTGACGGAAGGGTCACGACGGTGTTGCCGCGCTGGAGGAGGTTCCCGGCCAGCACCACGCCTTGCGCGTTGACGTCGGTCGGGCTGCTGTCGAGGCGCGGGTCGAGCACGGTGGGGCGGCGGGTACGCAGGTCCCACCGCAGCCCGACGAGCGTGCCGGCCTGGTAGCCCTGGCCGACCGCCCAGTGCCCGGCCGCCGCCCACACGGACGTCCCGCCGGCGCCGTCGGGGCCGGTCAGGGGACGCAGCACGCCGTGCGGAGTGCGCAGCCACGAGGTCGGCTCGAGCAGGCCGGAGGAGCCGACGATGGTGCCGTCGTCGGTGAGACCGGTCAGCACCGAGTTCGCGGACGGGGTGTTGATGACCCGGACGGTGCCGGGTTCGTCGGCGGGCCACATCATGCCGTACCGGTGGCCGGCAGGGGTCAGGCCGACCCCGGCGATGTCGCCGCGGGTGTTGATCGCCACGACGGTGGTCTGGTCGGCGGGGTCGATCACGGGCAGTAGGGCGCCGACGCCGTGGCGGTACCGCCACGGCGTCGACAGCAGGCCGGTGGAGCCGTTGCCGATGACCACGCCTTTGCGGTTGACGTCGACCGGGGTCCCGCCGGGGACCGGCGCGTCGAACGTGGTCAGCTGGCCACGGTCCCACAGCAGCAGCGGGTACGTGTCGGTGTCACGCCGCACGATCGCCGAGCCGACGATGAACCGGCCCGTCGGGTCGATCGCAGCGGCGTCGCTGCGGTAGGTGTCGGCCGGTACCGGCAGTGTCTGCATGGCGCAAGTGGTGGTCGCCGTGACGGCGGCCGGTGCCGCCGATGCCGTGGCGACGGATCCGGACGCCAGCGCGACACCGGCGGCCGCGGCGCCGACCGCGCGGAGCATGCCCCGTCGTGAGATTGTGTTCATGGATGCCTCCCGTGATATGCCCGCTGTCGGGCTCTGGTGAACTGTGGGAAACACCCGCGAGAGGCCAACGCGGTTTCAGTCAGGAAAGCGTCAGCAGCGACCGCGAGATCGACTGCAACCGACCTGAGCTCACCTTGACCCAGCAGAGCCGGAGGGTGGGACTCCCTCCGGCCACTCGACGTTGATCAGGAGGACGTGACGTCGCTGTTCATGGTGGTGAGCGGGAACTCTGCGCGCAGGCTGGTTCCCGCCCCGCGGGGGCTGTGGAGCAAGATCCGGCCACCGAGTGCCTCGACGCGGTCCTTGAGGCCGAGCAGACCGGTGCCGAGGGTGAGGTCGGCGCCGCCGACGCCGTCGTCGCGGACCGCGACGTGCAGGACGGCACCGGCGGGGTCCGTTTCGACGGTGACCGTGACGGTCGAGGCGTTCGCGTGCTTGGCCGCGTTGGTGAGCGCCTCGGCGACGACGTAGTAGGTGCTCACCTCGACGTGCTCGGGCATCCGCGCCTCCGTGCGCAGGTCGAGGTGGACCGGGATCGGTGAGCGGCGAGCGAGCGCGCGCAGCGCAGGGTGGAGGCCACCATCGCTGAGGATCGCCGGGTGGATGCCGCGGGCGATCTCGCGTAGCTCGTCCACCGCATCGGTTGCCGTGGTGACGGCCTGGTCGAGCTGTGCGCCGAGCGCGGCGAGTCCGGGTGGCAGCGCCGCCTGCGCCGCGCGCAGCTGCAGCGCCAGGGAGACCAGCTGCTGCTGGGCGCCGTCGTGCAGGTCGCGCTCGACGCGTCGGCGGGTCTGGTCGGCGGTGGCGACGATCCGCGCGCGGGATGTCGTGAGTTCGGCGTACAGGTGGATGTTGTCGAGGGAGACGGCGAGTTGGCCGGCGATGAGTTTGACGGCGTCAAGTCGTTCGGTGGTGAAGGCGCCTCGGATGAGGCGGTTCTCCAGCAGCAGTACCGCCCGTAGCGCGCCGCGGCTGAAGACGGGCACGGCCAGTAGCGAGCAGCATGTGAGGCCGGTGAAGTAGGGGTCGCGGGCGAAGCGGTCGTCGCGGGTGGCGTCGGCCACGACCAGTGGCTCACCGATGCGCTGGGCGTATCGCAGCACTGACATCGGGACCGCGTACTCAGCGCCGCCGTCGAGAGTGGGTAGTAGCCAGTCGTGCCGTTCGTCGCTCCACAGCGGCAGGTGGACGTCGGTGGCGCCGGTCATGGCGCTCAACACCTGGACCACGCGGGCGTGCAGCCGTTCGATGCTGGTCTCGGAGCTCAGCGCCTGTGAGGCGGACAGGATGCCGAGCAGGTCGAGCGCTCCGGTGGTGACGGTGGCCCGTTGGTGCGGGGCATCCCCGGTCCGGTTACCGCTCTGGTCGGCGCGCTGCGCCGCGGGGATCCCGGGTTGTGGGCGCAGGGCCGGATAGGCCCAGTCGAGTTGGTCGACCTTCGCGGTGGCGCCCCATGCGAGGTACTCCTGACGCGCTTCGATGAGCAGGTCGTAGCCGGTGCATTCGAGGCCGTGGGCGAGGTGGAAGCGGGCCGCGTGCTCGGTGATCAGGGCTCGGTGCCACGGCCGCTGGTGCTGGGCGGCATCGCGACGGGCGGCGTCGAAGGCGAGGGCGGCGGCGTGGAAGTCGCCGACGGCCCAGGCCCGCTCCGCCTCGAGCAATCGGAGCAGGTGCTGGAAGTTTTCCGGCGCGTCCACGGCGCGTGCGGCGAGCCACTGCGTCACTTCGTCCAGTTCGGACAGCAGCGCGCCGCGCTCGTCGCCGCGGCTGGCCCGGGCCTGCCCGGCGAGGGCCAGCCCGCGCAGGAGGCGCGCCAGGGCGGTCGGGTAGTGGCCCAGGATGACCGGTAGCAGCGGCATCGCCGCCGCCGTGTGCCGTGTCAGGCCGGCCAGATCACCGAAGATGGCGGCGGCGACCGCACGGGCGACGTGCGCGTGGACGAGCGCCGTCGGGCTGTGGGCGTACCGGTCGATGAGGTCCGCCTTGCCGGCCGCGGCGGAGCCTTCGCCGCGCAGCACGCCGGCCAGCCACCGGTACGTCTCGAGCCACTGGATGATCTGTTCGCTGCCGGTATGGTGCACGAGGTCCAGTCCCGCCTCCACCTCGGCGATGTAGACGTCCAGCGATGGTGCGCATTCCAGCAGGCCCGTCATGATCGGTGAGTAGGTGTATCCCGCGTTGGCCAGGTCGCCACCGGCGAGCAGCCCGTCGCGGGCCCGCCGAGCTGCTTGGACACTGCTTTCGATCGGCTCGAACCACAAGATCACGACGGCGGACAGGAGGCGCGCCTCTGAGGTGTCGGGCTCGTAGCCGCGAGCCTCGCTGAAGGCCAGGACCCGCTGTGTCGCCTGATACGCGGCGTGGCTACTACCCAGCGTCAGTGCGGCGAAGGCGGCGGTGGCGGCCGGCCCGACCAGGGCGCGGGCGGGGCCGTGCTCGAGCCAGATCCGCAACCCCTCCAGGCTCAGCCACGCATACAGGCGAAGGTCGGCGTAAAAGGCCGCGGGGAAGAGTGCGTCGAGCAGACGGGTCGCGGCGAGCAGCGTCGGCTCGGTGATGTCCGGCCGCGTCCGCCTGTCGGCGTCTTCGGTGTGGTCGAGCCACCGGTACAGATGGTCGAGCTGGTGGTCGAGTTCCATCGGGAGCCGGTCGGCGGCCGGCACGGCGATGCCCAGCTCATGCAGCGACTCCAGGCCGAGCTGAATCGCCTCCGCCAGACGGTGCTGATGGGTCAGGCCGCGCACGTGGATGCATGTCGCGTCGGCGCGCTGCATGGCGGTGGTGCACAGCCGGTCGATCGTGTGGTACTCCTCGTCCGCTGCCTCCAGGCGTCCCATGCTGTACAGCGCGGCATGGCGGGCGGTGTGTACGTCGACCAGCGTGGCGGTCTCGCCTGGGTCGATGAGCCGCAGTGCGGCGGCCAGCAGCCCTTTCACCAGCGCGTAGTCGCCGATCAATGAGGCCTGGTCGGCGGCGCGCCGCAGCAGCCGGACCACCCGGTGCCGCTCCACGGTGTCGTCGACCGCGTCGACCACCGGCAGATATTGTTCAGCCGCGACCGCGTACAGCTCCGGCACGGCCGCCAGCCGTCGCGCCATGGCCAGGTGCAGGGCGCGCCGCTGCTGGGGATGTAGCCCGCGCAGGATCACCTCACGGATCCGGTCGTGGCGAAACCGCACCGCCTGATGGATCCCGGGCTCAACCACCAGGAGGCCCTCGTCGAGGGCGCGTGCCAGCCGCTGTTCCACCGCGCTCGCCGGCTCGGCGGTGGCGGTCTGCAGCAGGCTCAGCTCGGCTCGCCCGCCAAGGCACGCCATCGCCTGCACCATCTGGCGCGACGTCGACGGCATAGCCTGAACACCGGCTGCCAGAAGCTCGGCGACCCCGGACTGCCCCAGATGAGCGTGCACGGCCGCCGCATCCCACCGCCACCCGGCGGCCGTCGCGACCAGCACGCCGTCACGTCGCAGCGCGTTGAGCAGCTCCACGATCTCGTACGGGTTGCCGGACGGGTTGATCACGTCAACCAGGCCCGCCGCCGTGGTCCGGTCCACACGCAGCATCTCGGCCACCATGGCGACGGAGCCGGACACCGGCAGGTCGACCAGCCGCAGGTGCCGCACTCCGGCGAGTTCACGCCATCGGGACAGCGGCGCCGCCAACGGATGCACCGCGTCCACGTCGTCCTCGCGGTACGCGGCCACCAGCAACAGGCCGTCGATCTGCTCGTCGCTCAGCACGAGGTCGACGAAGCCGAGTGGTGTGCGCCCCGCCCACTGCAGGTCGTCGACGAAGAGGACCACCGGCCGGTTGCGCGAAGCGACCGCACGCAACAGGTCCACACCCACCCGCTGCGCCCGCACCTGCGCGGTCAGCGGATCTCCCGCATCGGGCGGCACCGCGAGCAGCGTCGCGAACTCCGGCACCACCGCACTCATCAGGCCCGCGTTCGGGCCGACCGCCTCCAGGATCCGTTCGCGGACCTTGGCCAGCTCGTCATCGGGTTCGGCCAGCAACAGCCGACCCAACGCGCGAAACGCCTGATAACCGGCGTTGAACTCCAGATCCCGCCGGTACTGGTCGAACTTGCCCGCCACGAACCAGCCATCGCTGCCCGTCACCACCGGCCGCAGTTCGTCGACCAACGCCGTCTTGCCCACCCCCGGCGCCCCGCCGACCAACACCCCACGGCACCGGCCCGCCAGCGCGTCCTCAAACGCCACCGCCAGCGCCGCCACCTCGTCATCGCGTCCCACCGGCCGCGACGGGGGCAGCAGCCGCAGCGGGAAATCGCGCTCGCCGACCCGCAACGCAGCAGCTCCCGGGCGCGCGCCGGGGTCCTGCAACCGCTCGAAGTCGTAGATGACGCCCTCGGCGGTCTGGTACCGGTTGTCCGGTTCCTTCTCCAGCAGATGCATGACGATCTCGGACAGCGGCTCCGGCACCGCGTGGTTCACCCGCGCGGGCGGCACCACCACCCGCGCCAAATGATCATGCGTGAGCCGCAGCGGATCCCCGGAACCGAACGGCGGTGTACCCGTCGCCAGCTCGTACAACGTCGCGCCCAACGCGTACAGGTCGGCTCGCTGGTCCACCGACCGGCCGGTCCGCCCGGTCTGCTCCGGCGCCAGGTACGCCAGCGTCCCCACGATCTCGGTGTGATGCGTGAACTCGGGACGGATCTCGGCGAACGACGTCGCCAACGCGAAATCCACCAGGCAGGGTGCACCGTCGCGGGAGAGCACGACGTTCGCCGGCGTGATGTCCCGGTGGATCACACCGCGCCGGTGCACCCCTGCCACCGCCCGGGCCAGCCCCATCGCAAGCCCGATCAGGTCCCTGAGGGCCAGTGGCTTCGCCAACCCGGCCAGGCTCACCTCACCGGCATCCGCCAACGTGATCCACTCCGGGCAGCGGGGTGCCTCCACCAGCTGCGCGACCCCCTCGGCCCCACGCAGCCGCTCCAGGATCGCCAGCTCGTGCTGCACCCGCTGCCGGGCGTCCGGTCCAAGAGGCTCCTTGCGGATGACCGTGTGTCCGGCGACAGGCAGCCGAGTGACGCGTGTGTGCTCGCTCTCGTGTACCAAGCGGCCACGAACGGGCGAACCTCGCCGAGGCGTCATTCGGCTACCCCCATTTCGACAGCCCCACGCACACTGCCGGAGCCGCCTTATGCCCTGTTTACCTCTATTTGGGGATAAACGGCGAGGACCGCGCTGCCGCCTCGGCAGGCCACGCCTCGGCCACGCACGGATGTCGAGTCCTCCCCGGCCAGACGTTCGAGAACACGGGCCACGCGTCTGTGGGACCCGAGCCGGCGGCGGCCAGCACGCCAAATGGCCCGCCGCCGCCGCCGGCGGCGACGGCGGCGGGTCGGGTCAGCGGTTGAGCACGACCTTGAGCGCGCCGGTCTCGCCGGCCCGGGCGAAGGTGTCGTAGGCCTGCATGAACTCGCCGAGGGCGAAGTGGTGCGTGATGAGCCGGGCCGAGTCGATCTGGTGCGCCGCGACCAGCCCGAGCAGGGTGGGGGTCGAGTACGTGTCGACCAGCCCGGTCGTGATCGTGACGTTCCTGATCCAGAGATCTTCCAGGTGCAGCGTCGCCGGCTTGCCGTGCACGCCGATGTTGGCCACGCGCCCGCCGGGACGGATCAGGCGGGTGCACAGCTCGAACGTGTCGGGGATGCCGACGGCCTCGACGGCGACGTCCGCGCCGAGCCCGTCGGTGAGGCGCATCAGCTCGGCGACCGGGTCCTCGGTGCCGCTGTTGACCACCACGTCGGCGCCGAACTGCTTGGCCGCCTCGAGCCGTGCGGGGGCGAGGTCGATCGCGACCACGTGGCTCGGCGTGAACAGCTTGGCGCCGAGGATCGCGGCCAGCCCGATCGGGCCGGCTCCGACGACGGCGACGGTGTCGGCCGGGCGGACGGCACCGTTGAGCACGCCGACCTCGTACCCGGTGGGGAGGATGTCGGCGAGCATGAGGACCTGATCGTCGCTGACCCCGGCGGGCACGGGGTAGGTCGAGTTGTCGGCGAAGGGCACCCGCACGTACTCCGCCTGGGTTCCGTCGACGCGGTGACCGAGGATCCAGCCGCCCCCGCCCACGCACTGCCCGTAGTGACCGTCACGGCAGAACCGGCAGCGACCACAGGCGGTGATGCAGGAGACGAGAACCCGGTCACCCACGCGGACGTTCTTCACGCCGGCGCCGACCTCGACCACGGTGCCGACGGCCTCGTGGCCCAGAATCCGCCCGTCGGCGACCGCCGGCACGTCCCCCTTCAGGATGTGCAGATCGGTACCGCAGATGGTGACCGCGTCCACCTGGACGATGGCATCGGTTTCCTGCTGAACTGTGGGGTCCGCGACCTCGTCCCAGCTCTTGTGGCCCGGACCGTGATAAACCAGCGCTCGCATCTCCAGTCGCCTCCTAGCGGTTCTCTTCCTCGTACCATCACTCCGCGCCCCGGCCGGTCCCAGGGCCGTAGGTCCCGGCTTGGCCGGGCCGTGCCGAGCCCAGCCGCACCGGTGTCACCAGGTCGGTGATGATGCGATGCACGACGTCCGCGCCGCTCAGCGGGAGCGTTCTCGGGCTCCACCTCGCCGCAGAGGAATCCAACGACCACGGCAAGGGCCCGGCACCACCCATCGGTTCACCCATCGGTGCGACTCGCACCGGCCCGCCACCCGTTTATGGTGCCCGGCATGGCGACGATTGGAGAGATCACCCGCGAGCTCGTCGCTACCGGACGAGGCATCCTCGTGGCCGACGACTACCCGCCGGCATTCCGGGACCTCGTCGTCGCCACCCCCGGGCTGGAGGCCGCTGTCGCGGGCGTGGTGGTACCGGTGGAGGCCGTGAGGCGTGCGGCAGACAGGCTGCGCGCGTGCGGTGTGCTCACCGGAGTCACCGCCGACACCCGACTGGCGCCGCTGGCCGGATGCCCGGGGGAGTCGGTCGCCGA
>NZ_JBEXCY010000192.1:0-22782 GCF_040605515.1 Dactylosporangium sp. NPDC005572
CGGGCGCGGCGGGCGCGGCGGGCGCGGCGGGCGCGGCGGGTATGGCGGGTATGGCGGGCATGGCGGGCGCGGCGGGTATGGCGGGCGCGGCGGGCGCGGCGGGCGCGGCAGGCACGGCGGACGCGGCAGGCACGGCGAACGCGGCGGACGCGGCGGGCGCGGAGCGCGCAGTCAGCGGCGGGCGCGCGTTGGGCGGCGACCGCTGCTTGCTGTTCGAGTAGCGCATTGCTTTTGATGCATCAACCTTGATGCATCAAAAATGCTGCGTTGGCGGTGGGCGCGGGCTCGGCGGCCGGCGCTCCGTGGGCAGTGGGCCGCAGCCCATCCGGCCACAACCCGCCGGCAGTCAGTCGCGGCGGCGTCTCGCTGTCGGTCTCGCCTTACGCCCGGAATGTGCCAGTCTCCGGCCATCCATGATCACGAAAGGTTGTTGTCGCCAGGGCTGGTTCGTGGGTTGCGCGGTGGGTGGATGGGCCATGATCCCGAAGAGTTCTTGTCGTCAGGGCGACCAAAAGTCTTCGCGTTCATGGTCGACGCCGACAGCAACCCTTCGTGATCATGGTTGCAGGCGGTCCGGTCGTTCGTGGGCTGCCGTGGGTGCTTGCCGCAATGCCGCACAGGAGGCCGCTGGTGGCGGGCGCGGGCTGAGTGGCGGCCGCGGCTCGTTGTTCGAGCCGCTCCATCGCTTCTGATGCATCAAGGCTGATGCATCAGAAGCGATGCATCAGAAGCGATGTGGGGCGGGCGACAGCGAGCGTCGGTCGGTGGCGTTCAGGGGCGGGCGCGGTGGGCGCCGGCCGTGCGCATCGAGCGGGCCCAGTGCCGGGTGCGGCCCACCGTCATCGCCACGCCGCCCGGAATGCGCATGCCGCCCAGGCCGACGACCCCGCCCACCAGGACGATGCCGCCGAACGCGAGCAGGCCCGAGGCGGCCAGCAGGTACACCGTCTGGTCCTCGTCGCGGCGGGGCAGGTCGCGCGCCGTCGAGGTCGGGCCGGTCGCGGCTACAGGGGAGGGCAGGGCGCTCGCCGCCAGCTTCGGGACGGGCTCCCCGGTCGCCTGGGCGGCGCTGAGCGTGCCGATCGCCAGGGCCGCCCCGGCCACGCAGTGCCATGCCTTCGTCCTCATCGATCGACCGTCTTCCTCGTCCGTTCGTCCGGACTCCACCGCCGGACGTGTACTTCTCGGGCCGGTCGTGCACGGTAGGTCGCATTCGGGGGATTTGACGAGGCCGATTCGTCACCCGGGCCGGGTGAACGGCTACCTCACCCGTGCGACAGTGATCGGCGTGCTGATCTACAAGATCCTGCTGCCGGCCGAGTGGGCCGCCTTCGAGGCGGCCGGCCGGTTCGACGGCTCGCCGATCGACCTGCGCGACGGGTTCGTGCACCTGTCGTCGCGGGACCAGGTGGCCGGCACCGCCCTGCGGTACTTCGGCGCCGCGCCCGAGCTCGTGGTGCTCGCCGTCGACGCGCAGATGCTCGGTGCCTGGCTGCGCTGGGAGGTCTCGGCGCACGGCGGACCCTACCCGCACCTGTACGCGCCGCTGCCCCGGGCGGCCGTCGCCGCCGTCCACCGTATCGCCGGCGCCGCGTCCGTCGACGAGGTGGTGCCGCGCGGATGACGGATCGGTGAACTTCTCCGTCTGAAGCCCCGTGGACCAGGCGGAATCCTTGCCCGGCGGGCCTACCTTGGCGGGCGTGACCGGGATCCGGCTGGGCGTGGACTTCGGAACCTCCAACACCGCCGCCGTGCTGCGCTGGCCCGACGGCACCACCAAGCCGCTGCTCTTCGACGGCTCCGAACTGCTGCCCTCGGCGGTGTGCCGCGCCGCCGACGGCGACCTGCTGGCCGGTCGCGACGCGGTCCGGGCCGCGCGCAGCGACCCGTCGGCGTTCGAACCGCACCCGAAGCGGTGCATCGACGACGGTACGGTCGTGCTCGGCGGCCGCGAGCTGCCGGTGCGCTCGCTCGTCGCCGCCGTGCTGCGCCGCGCGGTCGAGGAGGCGGGCCGGGTCGCCGGCGAGCAGCCGGCCGAGGTGGTGCTCACCTGCCCCGCGCACTGGGGGCCGCGCCGCCGGGCCGTGCTCGTCGACGCGGCGGTGGAGGCCGACGCGCACCGGGTCCGCATCGTCGCCGAGCCGGTCGCCGCCGCGCACGCCTACGGGCGGCTGCCCGAGGGCGGCACGCTGCTCGTGTACGACCTCGGCGCGGGCACGTTCGACGCCTCGGTCGTGCGCCGCACCGGCCCCGGCCGCGACTACGAGGTGCTCGCCCAGGCCGGGCTCGACGACGCCGGTGGGCTCGAGGTCGACGCGGCGATCGTGGCGTACCTCGGCACCGTCTACGCCGCCCGGGACGCCGCGACCTGGCGGCGCCTGACGCACCCGGTCACCGCCGAGGACCGCACCGCGGCGCGGCAGCTGTGGGACGACGCCCGCGCCGCCAAGGAGGCCCTCTCCCGGACCGCCACCACCGTGGTGCACGTGCCGTTGTTCGGCGACGACGCGCCGCTCGGGCGGGAGCAGCTCGACCAGCTCGCCGGCCCGATCGTCGACCGCACGGTGCACCAGACGCGGGCCGTGCTGCGCGAGGCCGGGGTGGCGCCGGACGCGCTGAGCGCGGTCCTGCTGGTCGGCGGCGCGAGCCGGCTGCCGCTGGTCGCCGCCGTCCTGCACCGCCGCCTCGGGGTGGCCCCGACGAGCGTCGAGCGGCCCGAGCTGCTGGTCGCCGAGGGCAGCACGCTGGTCCCGCTGCCGGGCCCGGACAACCCCGACGAACCGCCCAGCTCCATGGCCCGTGACGACCCGCCGGCATCCGCCGACAAGGCTCCGTCGGGGGTGCGGCCCCCATCGCGCGCGGCACCGGCAGTACCACTGAGAAAGCCGCTGAAGGTGCGGAAGCCGCGGCGGTCGCCCGTCATCCTGCTCGCCCTGCTGGTGGCGGCCGGCGCAACCGTGTACGCGGACACCCGGTGGTTCGGCGGCGCCGTCTTCGGCATCGGCGACTGCCTCGAGGTCAGCCTGGTCAGCTCCGACGAGAAGGCCGACACCCTGCGCGGCCTGTCCGAGCGGTTCCGCAAGGACGGCCCCGAGATCGACGGCCAGTGCGTCGACATGCGGGTGAGCGTGGCCGGCTCGCGGATGGTCGCCGACGCGCTCGCGGGCGACGCCGAGTGGGACGAGCGGCGGCTCGGCCCGCGGCCCGACGTCTGGAGCCCGTCGTCGAGCGTCTGGACCGAGCGGCTGCGCGCCTCGAAGCACGGCGACCGGCTCGCCGCCGAGCTGCCGTCGGTGACCCGCACCCCGGTCGTCATCGGCATGCCCCGCCCGATGGCCGAGGCGCTCGGCTGGCCGGCCGCGAAGATCGGCTGGTCGGATCTGGCCGCGCTGGCCGCCGACCCGCGCGGCTGGGGTGCGCGGGGCCACCCGGAGTGGGGCGCGTTCAAGGTCGGCAAGACGAACCCGAACACGTCGACGACCGGCCTGCTGTCGTTCACGTCGACGGCCACCGCCATCGGGATCGACGGTGTCCGCGCCCTGGAGCTCGCCGCGGTGCATTACGGCAGCAGCGTCTCGACGTTCACGAAGAACCTGTACCGGGCCGACCAGGAGGGCCGGGGCGTCGACTACGTCTCCGCCATCGGGCTCGAGGAGCAGGTGATCTTCCAGTACAACCGGGGCAACCTCCTCGACGGCGGGCAGCAGGCGCCCCCGCGCACCCCGCTGGTGGCGATCTACCCGGCGGACGGCGCGATCTCGTCCGACAACCCCTACGCGGTCCTGCGGGCGCCGTGGGTCAGCGCCGCGCAGGCGCGCGCCGCCGAGGCGTTCCTGCAGTACACCCGGGAGCACGCGCAGGCGTTCCACGCCGCCGGCTTCCGCGACGCCGAGGACCACGCCGGCGCCGAGCTGCGCGCCGACCCCAACCTCCAGGCCGAGCCGATCTACGTCAACGTCAAACCGCCGGACACGGCCAAGGTCGCCGAGCTGCTGGCGCTGTGGGGCGGCGTCCGCAAGCCGGCGAGCGTCCTCGTGGTCATCGACGAGTCGGGCTCGATGGCGTCGGGCACCGACGCCGGCAAGACCCGCCTCCAGCTCGCCCGGGAGGCCGCGCTGCCGGCGGTCGACAGCCTGGCCGCCACCGACGAGCTGGGGCTGTGGTCGTTCAGCAGCCCCGACGCGGCGGGCGCGGCGCCGTGGCGCGAGCTGCTGCCGCTGCGCAAGGTCGGGCCGGAGACGGCGGAGCGGTACCGCCAGTCGGTCGGCCGGCTGAGCCCGCACGGCGAGACCGCGCTCTACGCCACGATCCGCGCGGCCGTCCGGCAGCTCAAGGACGTGCAGCACGACCAGCGCATCTACGCCGTGGTCGTGCTCAGCGACGGCGCCAACGAGTACTCCGACGACGACCTCGACGGCCTGCTCGCCGAGCTCGACCGGGGCAGCCTGGAGAAGCCGGTGCGGGTGTTCACCATCGCCTACGGCGGCGACGCCGACGCCGGCGCCCTGGACCGGATCGCCCGGTCGGCCCGCGGTGCCAGCTACGACGCCAGGAACGCCGTCGACATCAAGGACGTGTTCAACGACGTGCTTTCCAACTTCTGATTCTGGGTAGTGCAGCGGGGTGACGGCTCAGTCCCGCGCCCTGCTGCGCGACCACGCACTCAGCGAGATCGCCGCCGACGTGCTCGCTCACGACGAGCGGGTGCGCGACTTCTCGGTCGAGGTGCGCTTCGACCGGGGCGTCGCGCTGGTCTCCGGTGCGGTCCGGTACCCGGCCCAGGCCCGCCTCCTGCGGGAGATGCTGGGCCGCCTCGACGGCGTGCTCGCCGTCTGGGACCGCCTGTGGGTCGACGGCCGGCCCCCGGTCGTCGTCGACGTGCGCTGCTCGACCGACCCGCGCTGCGTGGCGACCGTCGGCACCGAGCGCCGCCCCGATGCGGCCTCGTCGCTGGTCGCCGACGCCGGCCGCGGCCTGCCGCTGGCCGACGCGAGCGTCGACCGCCTCTACGCGGTGCACGTCCTGGAGTTCCTGCCCGACTACCTGCCGCTCGTCGACGACTGCCACCGCGTGCTGCGCCAGGACGGCGTCCTGCACATCATGGCCCCGTACTGGCAGCACCCGGACGCCGTCGCCGACCCCACCCTGCGCCGGGTGCTCGACGTGCAGACCGTGAAGGGCATCTGCACCCGCCCGGGCGCCCCGCAGTGGTTCCCGCTGCACGCCGCCAGCGACGGCGAGTCGGTCTTCGCCGACCTGGTCCCGCTGCCGTCCCCCGCGTCGGCGGCCGACGACGTCTGGCTCAGCCGCTTCTTCGACTGACACCATGGCGGCGTGCATCGGGTCGCGGCGTACCTCCTGGCCGGGCCGGTCGTCGCCGCCCTGTGGCTGGCGGCCGTCGGCGGGCTCTACGCCGTCGGGATCGCCGTCCAGTTTGCCCCGGTCGGTGTGCTCTTCGTCCTCGCCGGGCAGTTCCTCCTGCGCCCCATCGGCCGGGTCGAGCGCCACCTCGCCCGCACCCTGCTCGGCGTCGACGTGCCCGCCCCGGCGCCGCTCGCGCCGCCCGGCACGGTGTGGTGGCGCCGGCTCGGCGCGGTGTTCCTGGACCCGCACGGCTGGCGGGTGCTCGCCTGGATCCTGGTGCGGTGCGCGACCTGGCCCGCCGCGCTGCTGTACCCGCCCCTCGCCGGCTGGTACCGGCGCCTCGCCGTGCGCCTGCTCGGGCCGAGCCAGGCCGAGATCCTCCGGGAGCGGGCCGAGCGCGCCGAGGCACAGGTGCGCCTCGACCAGGAGCTGCACGACAGCATCGGCCACCTGCTGTCGATGATCGTCGTGCAGGCCGGGGCCGGCGCCCACCTGTTCGACCGCGACCCCGCGTTCGCCCGCCGGGCCCTGGAGACGATCCAGGAGCAGGGCCGCTCCGCCCTCGGCGAGCTCGACCGGATCATCGCCGGCCTCCGCCCGCAGGGCGTCCCCGACGTCGAGACGCTGCTCGACGGCGCCGCGTCCGCCGGCCTGCGGGTCCACCGCCGGGTCCGCCTCGGCCCGCTGCCCGCGGCGGTCGGTCAAGGGATCCATCGTGTACTGCAGGAAGCCCTCACCAACGCGGCCAAGCACGCGCCGGGCCGGGACGTCGACGTCGAGCTCGCGGCGGACGGCCGGGTCGTCGCGCTGTCAGTGGTGAACCCCCTCCCGTCGCCCGCGCCGGTCGCGGGCACCGGTGCCGGCCTGGCGTCGATCCGCGACCGGGTCGCGCGGCTCGGCGGCCGGGCCACGGCGGGCCCGACCCCCGGCGGCGCCTTCGCGGTGCGCGCCGTGCTCCCGCTGGGGGCGGCGCTGCCCGACGACGGCCCGGCCGAGTGCCGGCTCACGGCGGCCTGCGGGTGCCTGGGCTGCGCGACCCGCCGTACGGTACTCGGGTGAGGATCGCGATCGTCGACGACGACCCGCTGGTGCGCCTGGCCCTGCGGGCCGTCCTGGCCGCCGAGCCGGGCTGGGAGGTCGTGGCCGAGGCCGCCGACGGCCCGTCGGCGGTGGCCCTCGCCGCCGACCGTCCCGACCTGGTCCTGATGGACATCCGCATGCCGGGCGGCCTGGACGGCATCGAGGCCACCCACCGCATCACGACGTCCACCCCGTCGGTGCGCGTGCTCATCCTGACCACGTTCGAGGTGAACGAGGACGTGTACCGGGCCCTGCGCGCGGGCGCGAGCGGCTTCGTCCTGAAGCGCACCCCACCCGCCCAGCTCATCGAGGCGGTCCGGGTGGCCGCCCTGGGCGAGTCGCTGCTCCTGCCGTCGTCGACCCGCGGCGTGATCGAACGCTTCGCGACGGCGTCCGGCCCGCCGCTCCCGGACCTCTCCGACCGCGAGCGCGAGGTGCTGCGCCTGCTGGCCCGCGGCCGCTCGAACGCGGAGGTGGCGCAGGAGCTGTACCTGGGCCTCCAGACGGTGAAGTCGCACGTGGCGACGCTGCTGGCCAAGCTGGGCGTCCGCGACCGCACCCAGGCGGTGATCGCGGCCTACGAGTCCGGCTTCGTCCGCCCCGGCGCCTGACCGGCGTTCACTCCTGCGACCATCGGGCGTTCCCTCCCCGGAGGGTGGGGCGGCCGGGGCGTGGGACCTAGCGTCAGGGGCGTGACCAGACTCTCCGCCTTGTGGACCTTCGCCGTGCTGAACTACCTCTACTGCGACGTGCTCGGGCACATGGACGCCGACGTGCTCAACGGCCTGCTCGACCGGGAGGTCGACGGGATGCGGATCACGCCCGGCTTCCTGTTCGGGGCCGGGGTGCTCATGGAGATCCCGATCGCCATGGTGCTGCTCTCGCTGCTGCTGCCGTGGCGGGCCAACCGGATCGCCAACCTCGTCGCCGGCTCGGTCATGACGCTCGTGCAGGGCGCGTCGCTCCTCGTCGGGACACCCACGGCGTACTACGTCTTCTACAGCGTGTTCGAGATCGGTGCCACAGCGTCGATCGTGTGGCTGGCGTGGCGGCGGGCTAGTCCGCCAGCTCCGGCGCCGTCGCCTGCAGATCGCGCATCCGCCGCAGCAGGGTGAGCTCCAGGCTCTCCGGCAGCTCGAAGAAGCCGCCGGACGTGTAGAGGCGGTGGGACTCGTCGGGGCGGTACGACATGGGGACGAGACGGCCGTCGCGCGCCTCCACGTGGCCGAAGACGCCGTCGCCGCGGCCGTCGGCGAGGGGCAGCGTCGCGTGGCCGTCGACGAGTTCGGCGGCCTCGCGCAGGGCCGGGACCACGTGGTACGCGTCGGCAATGGTCTCGTGCAGGAAGCGGACGAACGCCGGGTTCTCCTCGAAGTGGTCGGGCAGCAGCGTGTCGACGCCGAGCGCGACCAGGCCGAGGACCGCCTCGGTGCACAGGCCGTGCTCGCCCACCTCCTCCGGCGTCAGCGGGGAGACCAGGTGCCTCACCCGCTCGCCCACGACCGCCTGGTAGACGAACGGCATCACCGCAGCGTAGGGGAATAGTGGGGGAGGAAGCGTTGTTGACCTTGATTTGTGACCGAGCTTCCGCTTTCCGTCCTCGACGTCGCGCCCGTGGCCGCGAACGGCTCCGCCGGCGAGGCGCTGCGATTCACCACCGAGCTGGCGCGGCGCACGGAGGCGCTGGGGTACCGGCGCTTCTGGGTCGCCGAGCACCACAACATGCCGGCGATCGCCAGTTCGTCGCCCGCGGTGCTGCTCGCCCACCTGGCCGCCGCCACGGCGACGATCCGGGTCGGCTCCGGCGGCGTGATGCTGCCCAACCACGCGCCGCTGGTGGTCGCCGAGCAGTTCGGCACCCTGGAGGCGCTCCACCCGGGCCGTATCGACCTGGGCATCGGCCGCGCGCCCGGCACCGACCAGTACACGGCGCTCGCCCTGCGCCGGTCGATGGAGGGCCTGTCGGCGGAGAACTTCCCCGAGGAGCTGCAGTCCCTCATCGGGTACTTCAGGGGCGACGAACGCATCCTCGCGTCCCCCGGCCACGGGGAGAAGCCCGAGGTGTGGCTGCTCGGGTCGAGTGGCTTCAGCGCGCAGCTCGCCGGCCTGATGGGCCTGCCGTTCGCGTTCGCGCACCACTTCAGCTCGCAGAACACGCTCCCCGCGCTGGAGCTGTACCGGCGCACGTTCCGCCCGTCGGAGATCCTCGACCGGCCGTACGCGATGGTGGCCGTGAGCGCGACCGTCGCCGAGACCGACGAGGAGGCCGAGTTCCTGGCCGGGCCGGCGTCGCTGTCGTTCCTGCGGCTGCGCTCGGGCCGCCCCGAGGCCCTGGCCACGCCGGAGGAGGCGGCCGCCTACCCGTACACGCCGCGGGAGCGCGAGTTCGTGCTGG
The DNA here is from genome assembly GCF_040605515.1 of Dactylosporangium sp. NPDC005572. Classification (NCBI taxonomy): domain Bacteria; kingdom Bacillati; phylum Actinomycetota; class Actinomycetes; order Micromonosporales; family Micromonosporaceae; genus Dactylosporangium; species Dactylosporangium sp. NPDC005572. The sequence goes on from NZ_JBEXCY010000192.1 coordinate 8,840, forward strand.
AGCGGCGGACCGGGCAGGCGCTGGGCTCGCCCGAGACCGCCCGCCGCCAGCTCACCGAGCTGCTGGAGCAGACGCAGGCCGACGAGTTCATGCTGACCTGCATGGTGTACGACCTGAAGGCGCGCATCCGCTCCTTCGAGCTGGTCCGCGAGGAGATCGCCCCGCACCTGCGGACGTCATGACGCGAAGCGGCGGGCGAGCTCCGCGGCCCGCCGCAGCTGCACCGACCGGGCCTGGCCGCCGACGAACCGGCGCAGGATCGCCGGCGACGTGACGGTGACCGTCTCGGTGACCTCGGTGCCGTCCCCGTGCGCGGCCAGGTCGGTCACCGCCCGCAGCCGCACCCGGCCGGGGCTGACGACGTCGCTGGTCACCTGCCGCTCGCCGAGCGTCATGGTGACCCGGATGCGGTTGCGGTACAGGCCGAAGCGCTCGACCGCTGTGTACCGCACCACGTTCCCGTCCCGTTCGATGTCGCGGACCTCGACGACGAGCGGTGACAGGCCGACGTAGGACTCGGGGTCGGCGAGGTGGGCGTGGACCGCGTCCGGCGCGGCGGCGACGGTGGACACGTGCGTGAAGACATCGACGGCCATGGCGCCACAGGGTAGCGTGGCGCGATCGCGGGCAGACGGTCGTCCCGGCGATCGCGAGCGGTCGCCGGATGGCATTCCCCGCGTTCATCGGCGAGGATGGCGGGCGATCTTGTCCGGCGAGCGAGGTGGGGCGTGGTGACGAAGACCTGGGTACGGCTGCGGCCGGTGGTCGAGGGCGATCTGGCGATGTTCCGCCGGTTCGTCACCGAGCCGGGGCTCGCGGGGGCGGCGTGGACCGGCTATCACGACCCGTCGGGGCCGGCCCGCCGGTTCGCCGAGGACGGGTACCTCGGCGCCGAGGACGGCCGGCTGATGGTCGAGGCCGACGAGACCGCGGCCGGCTTCGTGAGCTGGGAGGCGGTCGGGGCGGGGCTGTCGCGGTACTGGAGCATCGGCATCGTCCTGCTGCCGGAGTGGCGCGGCCGTGGGGTCGGCTGGCGGGCCCAGACGCTGCTGTGCGACCACCTGTTCGCGACGAGCCCGGCGCCGCGCATCGAGGCCCGGACCCAGCCGGAGAACATCGCCGAGCAGAAGTCCCTGGAGAAGGTCGGCTTCCTGAGCGAGGGGATCCTCCGCTCGGCCGACTTCCGCGACGGGACCTGGCGCGACGTGCTGGTGTACGGAAAGCTGCGCGGCGACCGCTGATCGGGCGGTGAATGCGTTTCCGAAAACGGGTGAAACAATGAAGGACGCGGCGGACCAGGCCTTGCGCGGCACCATTCGGTCGGGTAAGCGAAACGGCGCCACGCCCGGGTAGGTCGTCGCCATTTACGTTCGTCTCGGTCCACCATTCGAGAAATTGTCGGGTGGTGGACGTGGGACGGCTCATTTCACCGCGAACACGGGCAATCCGGGGCGGCGCTCAGGCGAAGACGTCGGAGTGTGCCTTCAGGATCGCCTCGACGATCTCGCCGGGCGGCGGCTCGACCGACACCTCGGTCACGCCCTCGTCCGGCTGGGGCAGCTCCAGGTCGGCGAACTGGCTGTCGAGCATCTCCACCCGCATGAAGTGGCCGTGGCGAGCGGTGAGCCGGCGCGTGATCAGCTCGCGGGAGCCCTCGAGCAGCACCATGCGCACCTGCGGGCGGCCGGCGCGCAGCCGGTCGCGGTACGTGCGCTTCAGCCCGGAGCAGGTGACGACGCCCGCCTCACCGGCCGCGGCGCGCTCGTCGATCCACCGGCCGATGGCGTCCAGCCAGGGGCGGCGGTCGGCGTCGGTGAGGGGTTGGCCGGCCGACATCTTCGCCACGTTCGACGGGGGATGGAAGTCGTCGGCCTCCGCGTAGACCCAGCCGAGCCGGCCCGCGAGCAGGGCGCCGACGGTGGTCTTCCCGGTCCCCGCGACCCCCATGACGATGAATACCGGCGGCGCTTCAGGCATGCGGTGACGGTACCCTCCGGGCCGGACGGCCACACATGGCACGCCGCCGGCCCGGTGGGCTCACGCCACGGCGACCAGCGGCGGGAAATGACGGTCGATGATGGTCTTGGCCACCATCAGCGGGTCGCCGATGTCGCCGACCCGGTGCCGCTCGACCAGGCGGGCGTGGCCCGGCAGGCCGTTGCCCCGGTCGCGCAGCGCCTGCTGCATCTGCGTCTCCATCGCGCCGGGGTCGACCAGCTCGACGTCGCAGGGACGGGTCGCCGCCTCGCTCACGCAGCGCATGAACGCCTCGGCGCCGGCCTTGGTGGCGCAGTACGTCGCCCACCCCGGATACGCCCGGTGCGCCGCCGACGACGCGACGTAGACGACCCGGAGCCGGGCCTCACTGTTCTGGAAGGCCGCCAGGAACAGGTTGGTGAGCAGGATCGGGGCGACCAGGTTGAGGTTGACCGCCGCGAGCACGGCCTCCGGGGGCAGGTCGCCGGCCAGCGCTATGGGTTCGATCGTCGCGGCGTTGAGCAGGAGCACGATCTCGTCCGCCGGTCCGTGGCCGTTGATGAATCCGGTGAGTTCGGCGGCCGTCGGCAGGCCGCCGCCGGACAGCCCGAGCCCGTCGGGGCTGACGTCGCCGGTCCCGGTGTCGCCGAGGTCGGTCGCCAGCAGCCGGATCGAGGCCGGTCGCTGCGCTGCGAGGGCCTGCTGATCGGCGGTGAAGGTGCGGGCCAGGCCGAGGACGCGGGCGCCGTCGGCCTGCAGCGTCTGGAACAGGGCTGCACCCAGCCCTCGGGAAGCGCCGGTCAGGATGACCGAGCGCACGCATGGGAAGTCCGCGGATGCGGACATTGACATCACTCCAACCGTCTCGAGGTGCCCAACAACAACGACGGGGTGGGGGGAGCGATTTACGTGCGCCAGACCTGCAGTTCGGACCGTTGTGGAGCCGGTGCCGAGCGGTCACCGGTGGGCCGGGTGTCGTGGAGGACGACAAGGAGGGTCGGCGACGTGAGGAACGTGCTGTGGGCGACCGCAGTGCCGGCAGCGTCGGGCGTCTCGACCTGTTCGCCCTCGGTGTGCAGCACGAGCGGGTGCTGCTCGTCGGGCGCGCCGGACCACGCGGTGTGGCCGGCGGTCTGGCCGAGCAGGTGATGACCCGCGCGGGAATGACCGAAGGAGGCGCCGATGGTGGCGCCGAACATCAGGACCAGGATCAGGGAGAGGACGCCGACGAGCCGGCCACGCCGGTGCGTCTGATCGAGTGCGTCCAACTCGTGCCTCTCCCCCTGGAACTGCCCACGGTCATCATGGCAAAGCCGATCGCGAAGTGGAGTGTCGCGAAGTTGCCAACATCTGTAAAACTCGATCGCCGTTGTGCCCTATTCGACCGGCTTTTGTGAAGTAAGGTCGCGCAGATGTTCGTGCGATCGGGAACCGGGACGGATCTGCCGTGGATCAACAGCATCCTGACGGCATCCTACGGCGTCACCACGGTCGTGACGGGGGATCGGATCCGAAATGCCGCGGAACTCGCCACGCTCGTCGCCGAAAACGCCACCGGCCCGGTCGGTTTGCTCACATATGAGGCGGGCCCGGAGGGCCTGGAGGTGGTGACCATCGACACCTCGATCCGCCGAATCGGTGCCGGAACGGCGTTGCTGTCGGCCGCCCGCGACCTCGCCGCCCGCTCGGGCCTGCGCCGCGTCTGGCTGATCACCACGAACGACAACCTGGACGCGCTGCGCTTCTACCAGCGGCGCGGGATGCGCATCGTGCGGGTCCACCCGGGCGCGGTGGACCGGGCCCGGCTCCACAAGCCGGCCATTCCGGCCGCCGGCTCCTACGGCATCGCCCTGCACGACGAACTGGAGCTCGAGTTCCCCGCGGCGGTCAGCGTCCGCCCGGCCGGACTGGGCACCGTCCCGGCGGTGTTGTCGCTGCTGGACGCCGCGACGCGATGGCTGGTCTCGCTGGGCCGGACCGGCCAGTGGGGCACGGCACCGCACTCGGCGAACCCGCGCCGCCGGGCTCAGCTGACGTCGTGGGCCGCGACCGGTGGCCTGTGGCTGGCCGAGCTGTCGGGCCGCCCGGTGGGCGCCCTGGCGGTGGGCACGGCCCCCGACTACGTGCCCGCGGCGACGGAGCCGGAGCTGTACGTCAACCTGCTGGTCACGGACCGCACCCACCGCGGCGCCGGCCTCGGCACGGCGCTGCTGGATCACGCGCGGGTGCTGGCCGTCGGCAGAGGCGTGGAGCGGCTGCGGGTGGACTGCTATGCGGGCGACGACCGTGCGCTGGTGGGCTGGTACGAACGCCAGGGCTTCACGGCCACGGATCCGTTCGCGGTGGCGCTGCCGGATGGCACGGCGTGGCCCGGCCAGGTGCTCACCCAATCGATATGATGCGCATCGTGACGACCTGGCTTCGGAGGGTGCCACACGGGCGGGGGTGGACGCTCGCGCTCGCCGGGCTGGTCGGGCTCGCCATCGCCTGCGACGGGGCCGCCGGGGCCGGGCCCGACCCCGGGACGTCCGCGACCGGCGGCGGGACCGGGGTCATGGCGGCGCTCGGGGACTCGATCACCGACGGGTTCGCCTCGTGTCTCGCACCCGTGCCCTGCCCCCGCAACTCGTGGTCGACCGGCGACGGCACCCGGGTCGACAGTCACTACCGGCGGCTGAGGAAGACCAACCCGGGGCTGCGGGCCCGCAACCACTCGGCCGGCAACGCGCGGGCCGACGCGCTCGCCGGCCAGGCGCGGCTCGCCGTGCAGGACGGGGCGCGGTACGTCACCGTCCTGATCGGGGCCAACGACGCCTGCCGGAAGAGCGTCGACGACATGACGCCCGCGGCGACCTTCCGGCGGCAGGTCGACGACGGGCTCGCCGTCCTGAAGAACACGCAGGCCAGGGTGCTCGTCGTCAGCATCCCCGACATCCACCGGGTCTGGGAGGTCGGGCACACCAGTCAGGTGGCGGTCAAGGCCTGGTCGTTCGGGATCTGCCCGGCCCTGCTGGCCAACCCGACCTCGCAGGCCCAGGCCGACCAGGCGCGGCGGCAGGCGTTCGCGGCGCGGGTCGACGAGTACAACGCGCAGCTCGCCGCCGCCTGCAAGGCCTACGGGCCGCGATGCCGCAGCGACGGCGGGGCCGCGCACCGGGTCGCGTTCTCCCTCGACCTGCTCGCCGCGCAGGACTTCTTCCACCCCAACGGCAGCGGGCAGAACGCGCTCGCCAAAGCGACCTTCGCCGGTGAGCCCACCTGGTGACCGTGGAGGACTACCCTCTTCGCATGAGTGCGGACCCCACGGTGTGGCGCGTCAAGGGTATGCCGCTGGCACCCGCGACCGGCCACGGCCCGCTCGACGGGCTGCGCGTCGCGGTGAAGGACCTGTTCGCGGTCACCGGGTTCGCCGTCGGCGGCGGCAACCCCTCCTGGCTCGCCGAGGCGCTGCCCGCGCACGAGGACGCCCCGGCCGTCGCCCGCCTGCGCGCCGCCGGCGCCGTCGTGCAGGGCATCGCCCACACCGACGAGCTGGCGTACTCGCTCTCGGGCACCAACGCCCACTACGGCACACCGCCCAACCCGGCCGCGCCCGACCGGGTCACCGGCGGCTCGTCGAGCGGGCCCGCGTCGGCCGTCGCGACCGGCCACGCCGACGTCGGGCTGGGCACCGACACCGGCGGGTCGATCCGGGTGCCGTCCTCCTGCTGCGGCCTGTTCGGCCTGCGCCCGACCCACGGCGCCGTCCCCACCGAGGGCGTCCTGCCGCTCGCCCCGTCGTTCGACACGGTCGGCTGGATCACCGCCGACGCCGCCACCCTCGCCCGCGTCGGGGACGTGCTCCTGCCCGACGGTCCGGACGATCTTCCCCGGCGGTTGCTCTCCCTCGGTGGTACCGAGGCGGAAGCCGGCCGCTGGGGCATCCCGGTCGCCGCCGTCACGCTGGCCACCTGGGACGATCCCGACCCGCTCCTGCTCGCCTTCCGGCAGGTCCAGGCGGCCGAGGCGTGGCGGGCGCACGGCAAGTGGATCGAGGCGCATCCCCGGGCGCTCGCCGTCGACGTCGAGGGCCGGTTCCGCTTCGGCGCGACCGTCGACCCGGCGACCGAGGACGCGGCCCGGGCCAGACTCGCCGCCTGGCGCCGCGAGCTGCTCGACCTGCTGGAAGAAGAGGACGCCTGGCTGGTCCTGCCCGCCGGCGGACCGGGCCACCCGCACGAGCTGAGCCTCGCCGACAAGGACGCCTGGCGCCGGGAGACGCTGCGGTGCGCGGTGCCGGCCAGCGCGTACGGGCTGCCCAGCGTCTCGCTGCCCGCCGTCACGCGACCCGCCGGGAGCCCACCGGCGGGGATCGCCGTGATCGCCCCGCCCGGCCGGGACCACGCCCTGCTGCGCCTGGCCGCCGGGGGCTGAGCCCCGCACGCTGCCGTGACGTCAGTGCCCCCAGGCCGCCACGAACGCGCGGGCGGCCGCGGTCAGCGAGCCGTGCACCAGCTCGGTCCGGTGCACGAGCCGCGGCTCGGCGACGCCCACCGCGGGCACCGCCGCTGACCCGTCCGCTGCGGCCGACGCCGGCAGCAGTGCCAGGCCGGCGCCCGCCGCGACCAGCGCGAGCAGGGTCGAGCGGTCGCTGCCCGTGTACGTGAGGCCGGGGCGGAAACCCTCGGCGCGGGCCAGCGCCCGCAGCTGCGGCAGCGGCGTCGCGATCGCCGGCGCGTCCAGCCAGCGCGCGTCGGCCAGGTCGGCCAGCCGCACCGAGCGGCGCCCGGCGAGCGGGTGGCCGGCGGCGAGCGCGACCACGACCGGCTCCTCGGCGACGGTGCGGGTGGTGAGCGGCCCGGCGTCCGGCAGGGGGAGCGGGTCGCTCGGCGCGGTCACGCCGTCGAGCAGCCCCAGGTCGGCCCCGCCGGTCGCGACCGCCGCCGCCACCGCGTCCCGGGCCGCCACGCCGACGGTCAGCGCCACCCGGGGCATGGACCGGCCGGCCGCGGCGAGCGCGGGCGCGTCGAGGGCGGCGAGGGGGGTCACCTGCAGTACCACCGCCGCGGTCGGCGGACCGGAGAGCCGCGCGACGTCGGCCCGGGCGGCACCGAGCCGCAGCAGGATCGGGCCGGCGTGCTCGAGCAGCCGCGCGCCCGCGTCGGTCGTCCGCACCGGCCGGCGCAGGAACAGCGTCGCGCCGAGGTCGTGCTCGAGGGCCGCGATCTGCTGGGACACGGCCGACTGGGTATACCCCAGCTCGCCCGCCGCGGCCGAGAACGACCCGAGGCGGGCCACCGCGACGAACGTCCGGAGCAGGTGAGGATCCACGAGATCAGTATCGCTTATCGGATCACCACGAATGTTCGTTGGACTGATGATCGCAGGCCGGGCAGGCTGCGGGTATGACTCGAACCGCCCGCGTCGCGCTCGTCGGTGACCGCTCCCCGCACGTGCGCTCCCACACCCGCATCCCCGGCCTGATCGACGTGCTCCGCGAGCAGCACGGCCTGGCGCTCGACGCGTACTGGGTCGCCACCGAGGAGGCGGAAGCGACCGACCTGGCCCGGTTCGACGGCGTCTGGCTGCTGCCCGGCAGCCCGTACCGCAGCGAGGCCGGCGCCCTGCACGCCGTCCGCGTGGCGCGGGAGGAGGGCGTCGCGTTCCTCGGCACCTGCGGCGGCTTCCAGCACCTGCTGCTGGAGTTCGCCCGCGACGTCTGCGGCCTGGCCGGCGCCACGCACGCCGAGTCCGAGCCGGACGGCGCGAGCCCGCTCATCGTCGCCCTGGCGTGCTCGCTCGTCGGCCACGAGGGCGCGGTGCGCCTGTCGCCGGGCTCGCTGGCCGAGCGGATCTTCGGCGTGGAGCGCTCGGTCGAGCGATACCACTGCGCGTACGGCCTGGACCCCGCCTACCTGCCGCAGCTGTCCGCGCACGGCCTGCGCTTCACCGGCCACGACGACGCGGGCGAGGTCCGCGTCGCCGAGCTGGACGGCCACCCGTTCCTGGTCGGCACGCTGTTCCAGCCGGAGCTGGCCGGCGACGGCACCCGCTGCCACCCGGTGATCCGGGCGTTCGCGACGGCCGCGACGGCCCGGGCGAGCTCAGCCGAGCAGCTCGGCGTCGCGTAACACCAGCGGCGCCCACTCCGCGGCGCCGCGGGGCCCGTGCCGCGGGTCGACGGCGACGAACCGCTCGCCGCCGGCCCGCGTGACGGTCCGCCGGGCGTACCAGTCCACAGTGGACCGGGCCCGGATCCGCTCGCCGCAGCGCCACTCCCGGCGGCCGTAGTCGACGATCGCGGAGTGGCCGTGCACCTGGCCGAACGGCATGGGGCGCCCGCCGTCGAGCCAGCCCGGGTACAGCCCGGTGGCGGCCTCCGCCCACAGCGGCCCGTGGTCCTGCCACAGCAGCGGCTCGGGCCGGGTGTTGAGCAGCGCGGCCGCGGTCTCGGCGGTCACCGGCTCGCCGAGCTCCTGCCAGGCCCGCACGCTCAGCCCGGCGTGCGTGAGGAGCAGCTCCTCACCGTCGGCCGTCCGCACCGCCGCCGCCACCTGCAGCCGTTCGCGCCGCCACCAGTCGCGCAGCCGGTCCGCGTCGCGGTCGGCGAGGGGCTTCGGCCAGAAGAGGGGGGCGCCCAGGTACTGCGACTCGTGGTTGCCGGCCAGCTGCACCCACCGCCGTCCGGTCAGTCGCTCGCCGACGAACGCCAGCACGCCCGGCGTGTCGGGCCCGCGGTCGACGAGGTCGCCGACCTGGACCACGACGACCTCGCGGTCCTCAGCCTCCACGGCCGCGACGGCGCGGGCGAGCTGCTCCGCGCACCCGCCGACGTCCCCGATCACCGCGATCGTCGTCATCGTCGCCAACGATAGCCGCGGTTCAGTCGTCCCCGGTCAGCGTGAGCGTGGGCTGGTCGCCGGCGCAGGTGATCCGGGCCCGGACGTCGCCGCCGCCCGAGCGGGCCTTGAAGCGCAGCGACGCCGCCGGGGCTGGGCCGGCGACCACATGGTCAGCCTCCCAGCCGGTGCGCGGCGTCCAGGACAGCAGCCGCACCTGGCCGCCGGCATCGCACACGGCGACGACGGTCCCGCCGTCGGTCGGCAACGCCCTGGGCGCGCCACCGGAGGGGGCGGCACTCGACGGCGGGGCCGGCGGCTCGGAGGTGGGCGCGGCCGGCTCCGCGGCCGAGGCCGACGGCGACAGTTCGGCCTCCACCTCGGCCTCGCTCCGCGGCGCGTCCGCCGGCCCGAAGATGCCGCGGCGCAGCGAGTTCACCGCGCCGATCGCCACCGCCGTGGTCAGCGCCGCCGTCACCAGCCACGCCAGCCCGGCGAACAGCCACCGTCGTCCCATGCGCCCACTATCCACCGTGGTTCGCTAAGGGATGGTTAACCTCTCGATATGGCGAAGGTGCTGATCGTGGAGGACGACGGGACGATCCGCACCGGGATCGTGCGGGCGCTCACCGAGCGTGGGCACGTCGTGGCCGCCGCCGGCACGGCCATGGACGGGCTGAAGCTCGCGGTGGCGGAGGCGCCGGACGTGGTGCTGCTGGATCTCGGCCTGCCGGACCTGGACGGCCGGGAGGTCCTCCGGATGCTCCGGGCGGTCAGCGCCGTGCCCATCATCGTCGTCACCGCCCGCCGCACGGAGGGGGAGATGGTCCGGGCCCTCGACGCCGGCGCCGACGACTACGTCGTGAAGCCGTACGGGGCCGAGCAGATCGACGCCCGCATCCGTGCCGTGCTCCGGCGCGGAGCGGGCGGGGGAGCGGCCGCCGAGCAGCGGGACGCGACGATCGAGGTCGACGGCGTGCGCATCGACCCGCGCGGGCGCACCGCGACGCTCGACGGCGTGCCGCTCGACCTGACCCCGCGCGAGTTCGACCTGCTGCACTACCTCGCCGGCCGCCCCGGCGCGGTGGTCAGCAAGCGCGAGCTGCTCACCGAGGTGTGGCAGGTGCCGTACACGTCTGCCGACAAGACCGTCGACGTGCACCTCTCGTGGCTGCGCCGCAAGCTCGGCGAGACCGCGCAGGAGCCCCGCCGGCTGCACACCGTGCGCCGCGTGGGCGTCAAGTTCGGGCTCGCGCCGTGAGGTGGCGGCTCGCCCTGCTCGTCGCGGCGGCGATGACGGTCGTGCTCGTCGCCTTTCTGGTACCCCTGGCGCTCCTGCTGCGCTCCGTCGCCGAGGACCGGGCCGTCACCACCGCCACCAACCAGGCGCAGTCCGTGGCCGCGATCGTCGCCACGGCCGACCCGCGGTCGCTGCGGCTCGCGGCCGAGCAGGCGGGCGTCACCGTGTACCTGCCCGACGGCACCGCGCTCGGCGCCGGCGCGCCGGCCACCCCGGCCGTGCGGCTGGCCGCGCAGCGCGGCGGCAGCTTCACCGTCGCGCACGACGGCGGCCGCGAGATCGTCGTCGCCGTGCAGGGCCTCCCCGGCGGTACCGCCGTCGTCCGCGCCTTCGTCCCCGAACGGGACCTGCGCCGCGGCGTCACCCGCTCCTGGCTGATCCTCGCGCTGGTCGGCGTCGGCCTGCTGGGGCTCGGGCTGGCCGTCGCCGACCGGCTCGCGGTGATGGTGGTCCGGCCGATCCGCACCCTCGCCGCGGTCTCCGACGGGCTCGCCGGCGGCGACCTCGACCGGCGGGCGGCCGCCGCCGGCCCGCCCGAGGTCCGGGCCGTCGCCGCCGCGCTCAACCAGCTCGCCGGGCGCATCCGCGACCTGCTCCGGCTGGAGCGCGAGCGGGTCGCCGACCTGTCGCACCGCATGCGCACCCCGATGACCGCGCTGCGCCTCGACGCCGAGGGGCTGCGCGACCCGGCCGACGCCGAGCGCATGCTCGGCCACGTCGCCGCGCTCGACCGGGCCGTCACCGCCGTCATCGAGGACGCCCGCCGCGAGCGGTCCGCGCCGTCGTGTGACGCCGCGGCCGTCGTCGCCGAGCGGGTCGTGTTCTGGACCGTGCTCGCCGAGGACCAGGGGCGGCCGGTCGCGTTCGCCGCCGACCCGGGCCCGCTGCCGGTCGCGGTGTCCGCCGGGGACCTCGCGGCGACCGTCGACGCGCTGCTGGGCAACGTCTTCGCGCACACCGACGAGGGCGCCGGGTTCGCGGTGACGCTCCGGCGGTCGGGGAGCGGGGCGGTGCTCGTCGTCGACGACGAGGGCCCGGGCTTCCCGCCGGCGGCCGGCGGCCGCGGTGTGAGCGGCGCCGGGTCCACCGGGCTCGGCCTGGACATCGCCCGCAGTACCGCCGAAACCGCCGGCGGATCGCTCACCGTCGGCCGGTCGCCCGGCGGCGGCGCGCGGGTCACGGTGGCGTTAACCGATTCTTAGGCTTGCGACAGGACCTCCCTAGCCGGCGCCCCGGCATCGTTCAGGTCGGAAGGTTGCTTTCGACCAGGAGGTGTACGGGCAATGCGCAAGATTGTCATCATGGGTGCGACGGCCGTGGCGGTGCTGGCGGTCGGCGGGACGGCGCTGGCGGCGAGCGGCCCGGGGCGCCGCGACGACAACCCGTCGCCGGCCGTCTCGGTGTCCACATCGGACAGTCCGTCCCCGGCGGGCTCCGCGTCGCCGTCGGACTCGCCGTCGCCGTCGGATTCACCGTCGGACTCGCCGTCGTGGTCCGGCTCCCCGTCGGCGACGTTCGACGACCACGGAGGTGACCGCGGCGGCCACGGAGCCGACGACGGCGCGTCCCACGATGTGAACGACGATCACGGGGGCGACCGCGGCGGTCACGGTGCCGACGACGGCCCGTCCCACGACGTGGGCGACGACCACGGCGGCCACGGCGGCGACGACCACGGCGGCAGCGGCCGGCACTGAAACTCGTCGTTGGCAGGGCACGGATGAGCTGCGATCATGGTGCCGTGCCTCTGCTCGACGACGACACGCTCGCCGGTTCGGCGGTGGTGGCAAACTCGGCGATGAACCGCGAACGGCGCCTCGCGGGCGTCAACAGCTACGCCCGCGAGCTGGGCTTCGACCCGGTCGACGTGCTCACCGGCCTGCTGCGGGTGACCGGCTCCCCGGAGACGGTGGCCTGGCTGGACCTCTGCTGCGGCACCGGCCGCGCCGTCATCGAGGCGGCCGGCCGGCTGGCCGAGGCCGGCTTGGCGGAGCGGGTGCTCATCGAGGGCCTGGACCTGGTGGACGCGTACGACCCGGCCCCGGCGGTCCCGTGGCTGCGCCTGACGACGGCGTCGGCGACGTCGTGGCAGCCGGCCCGGCGGTACGACCTGATCACCAGCGTCCACGGCCTGCACTATGTCGGCGACAAACTGGCCGTGCTGGAGCGGGCGTCGTCCTGGCTGACCCCCGGCGGACGCTTCGTCGCCGACCTCGACCTGGCGAACATCCGCCTGGCGAGCGGGACCCCGGCCGGCCGCCGCCTGGTGTCGGACCTGCGCGAGGCGGGCTTCAGCTACGACGGCCGCCGCCGGCGCATCGGCCGCGACGACCGCGCGGACGTGGCGCTGCCGTACCAGTATGTGGGCGCGGACCCGGACGCCGGCCCGAACTACACCGGCCAGCCGGCGGTGAACTCCCACTACACGCGCCGCCCGCTCAACCGCTGAGCACGTACGGCGTGGTGGTGGCCAGCTGCGCGAACCCGAGCCGCCGCAGGATCGGCCGGCTGTCCGCGGAGGCGTCGAGCTGGAGGTACCGGTACCCGGCGGCCCGCGCGAGCCCGGCCCGGTGCGCCACGAGCGCCCGGAAGATCCCGCGCCCCCGCCACTCGGCCACGGTCCCGCCACCCCAGATGGAGGCGAACCCGGTCCCCGGATGAAACTCGACCCGCCCCCCGCAGACGACCCGCTCCCCGTGCATGGCAACGACGGCCTGCACGGTGTCCGGCCGCCGCAGCACCTCGACCCCGATCCGCGAGTGGTCCCCGCCGAACACCTCGTCATGCACCCGCACCAGCAACTCGGCCGACCCGGCGTCGACGACGGGCACGAGCCGCACCCCGTTGGGCAGCTCGACGTCGAGCGGCAGCGCGGCGATCTCGGCCACGAGCAGCCCCTCGACCGGCCCGGCCTCGAACCCGGCCGCGACGAGCCGCGCCGGCAGGTCGCCGGGCCGGTCGTGCGAGTAGTACTTCCACTCCCAGGCCTGCCCCGCAAACCGCGCGACCTGCGCCGCGATGACGGCATCCACGTCGAGCCCGTCGAGATCGGCCCACGAGATCCCGGTCCACCCGTCGGGCGCCGACACGACCCGCACGATGCCGGGCTCACGCTCGACGACCCCGTCCGCCTGCGGCTGCTGCCGCACCTGCCGATCAAACTCCGCCAGCACCGCCGTCTCATCCACGGTGACGCAACCTACTCCCCGTACCCACGCATTTCCGGCCATTTTTTCGCGGGACTCGGGCCCGTACAAGTGACGACCGTCGCTCCCGTCAGTCACCGCTCGTGCCGCCGGTGCATCCGCCCCGGCGCCACGGACGCTGCCACCGCCGTCGCCCCAAGTACCCACGACCTGCCGGCCGCGACGACGCCCGCACCGCTCGAGGCCCGCGCGCGGTTTGGGGCCGCGCGGTTTGGGGCCCGCGCGGTTTGGGGCCCGCGGGGTTGAGGTCCGCGCTGCTTGAGTTCCGCTCTGCTTGAGGCCCGCGCTCGTCCTCCGCGCGGCCCGCGTTGGTCGCGCCGCTCGCGAAGTTGACCGTGGAAACTTTTGGCGCCCTGGCAACCACAGGTTTCCACGATCAACTCAACGCCTCTGCCTGTATCGGATATGTCCGAAATATCGCGCAGCAGGGGAGCGGCGGTGGTGGGGTGGGTGGTTGGGCGGGCTGGAGGTGTTCGGCCAGGACCGCGCCATGCGGCGGTGGTGGGCGGGTGTGGTCGCGGGGTGGGTGGTTTGGCCGGCTGGAGGTGTTCGGCCGGGCTCGCGCCGGGCTCGCGCCGGGCTCGCGCCTGGCTCGCGCCGGGCTCGCGCCGGGCTCGAGACGCGCACGACGAGAGGGTAAGC